>NZ_DBFOSR010000082.1:0-30494 GCF_048427265.1 Paraeggerthella sp. | reverse complement strand
CGCCTGGAACCCGCAGGCCGGTACCGTTACGCCGCGCGAGCGAGAGGCGACCTCGCTCTACCTGCTGCCGGGATCCGAGTTCCACGTGGTAGACGCCCTGGTCACGAATTTTCACGTACCGAAATCCACGCTCATGATGTTGGTATCCGCCTTCTCTTCGCGCGAAAACGTCATGGCGGCATACGAACACGCCATCGCCGAGCGCTATCGCTTGCTTTCATTCGGCGACGCTATGTTCATCCAATAACAAGTACGAGTTCGACGGACCGCGCGCTCCAGCGACGCGGTCCGTCCTCCATTGGCGGTTCGGGCGCCGCACGCCAGTCTGCAAACGTCGCCCAGTCCGATCAAACGCAAAAAAATGGCCCCGCATCTTGCGGGGCCATTTCAGCATTCTATAAGTTAGTCTGCTTATGCCTTCGTCACGTTGCTGGCCTGGAGCTTGCCGTTCTGACCGGTCGTGACGTCGAACTGCACTGCAGCACCTTCGTCAAGGGTCTTGAAGCCGTCCATCTTGATCTCAGAGAAATGCACGAAGAGGTCTTCGCCATCATTCTGGGAGATGAAGCCATAGCCTTTTTCGGGGTTGAACCACTTAACAGTACCTTCCGCCATTTTAAATCCTCTTTCCTCTTCCCGATCCCTCGAGAAGGTAACACTGTGTGCTGCATGGCCGCAACACTCGCCCTCACCTCGAGGGCACGTGTCTACTATACGCTATGGAACAGTGAAAAGGTCTGGGAATCTTCTTTTAGCGCCTTTTTTACCGTTTCGTTGATCAAACGAGCGACTCGCATAGCTTCAAAGCCTCCGCATACGATTCGCGATAATCAGAAACTTCCTTTTCAAGCTCCGCAAGCACAGTCTTCTCCATGCATGCGAGCCGCGCTTCGTCCAGATTCGCGAACGGACTCGAAGCAAGGCATTCGCACAGCATCGTTTCAGCGTTCTGCAGGGGGCCTACGCGAAAACCGCGCAAGGACGCTGCATGCAGAACGGCCCGACGCGCCTCGTCGACGCCCTCTTCCACGGCCTCCGCTTGAACCAAAGCGCTTCGAGCTTCAGCCAGCCGATCGTCTGCTTGCCCCAGCAAAGACTTGCATGTCTGGAAACTCTCAGCCTGCCGTACGACGCTTTCCGCCTGCTTGGCGCGCACGAGCAAACGTCCCTTTTCCTCCATAGCGGGCAATGCGTCCACCAACTCCTGCAAGCGGGAAAACGCCTCGTCCGTTTGAGCTTCGCATGCAGCGCAGTGTTGCGAATCGCCTGCCATGTTAGGCACCGATCTCCTGGTACACGCCGGCAAGCTGCTCGCCAAGGCACTTGCCTTCGACAAGGCATCGACCATGGCTGTTGCCCTGCACGTTGATGGGATAGTCGTACGCGTACATGTCGCCGGAGCAGTTGCCGATGGCGTACAAACCCTCGACGGGCTGATTCTCGGCGTTCAGAACCTCGAAGCTATCGGAAACGTGGATGCCGCCGACAACGGCCAGCAAACCGGGGGCCACCATGCATGCCGTAAAGGGGCCTTCTTCGATAGGATAGAGGAAGTGGCTCTCCTTGTAGAAGTCCGTGTCCTCCCCTTCCTTGCAGCGCTTGTTGTAACGATCGACGGAAGCCAGGAACTCGTCCTTGTCGACTTCCATCATTTCGGCCAGCTCTTCAAGCGTGTTCGCACGCTTGAAGTATGCGGGCGTCTTCTCAAGCCCGGACTCGACGCCCTTCGCATGGGAGTCGACGGCTGCCTGGTAGTCCGTGCCGTAAGCGCGGAAACTATCCCAGAACATTCCTCCGCCATACTGAAGGCTGTCCAGCAGGTCGGTTTGCCAATTCGCGTCGAACACCGACCAAGCATGATCGGAGCCGCCGTTCACCATCACGCCCACACACTTGCCTTGAACCCAGGTTGCTTCGTTCATGAAGCGCTTTCCTTCCGGATTCACGAACAGGAACGGGCCATGGAACGTAGCGGCTGCCTGCGGATGCATCATCGTGGGCCAGGGGCCGTCCTGAAAAGAACCGCCGGCCCAGGCGGCCATGTTGTGACCGTCGCCCACATTGCCCTGGTCCGAGCAGAGACGCGTCATGACCTTTTTGGCAATCGGGGCGAACTCATCGAGGTACTCGTCGTTGTAGCTTACGTCGCCGGTAGCCAGCACGACGCCCTTGCTGGCATTGTACTGCACGTAATCGCCGTCTTTGTTCTGGCAAACCGCGCCCGTCACCTTGCCGGAATCGTCCTGGACCAGTTGCACGGCAGGCATTTCGTATACGAACTGGGCTCCGTGCTTCACAGCCTCGGATTCAAACAAGTATTCGACGAAATCGGCCATGGTGTGCTGCTCGAAAATCTGGCCACCGGCAATCATATGGTAGCAGTCGATCTCAGGATGAACGACGCTGCGCGATCCCACGGTGACCATGCACTTCGCTCCATTGCTCTCTGCAAGATCGAGGAACCAGTTCATGCAGCGCTCGGACTCGCGGAACCACTTTGCAACAAGAGACTCGCGGCAACGGTTACCGCAGGTGGAAACCCAGCGCTCCATTTCGATCGCTTTGTCGAAGCTGATATTCAGTTTGTCAAGCTCTCGCGAAGCGATAGCGCCGGTGCCGCCCACGCCATGACCGTTGAGCATTGCGTCCTTCTCAACCAGAACGACTTTCGCCCCGTTCTCAGCAGCGCTGAGGGCGCAGCACGTCCCCGAATAACCGCCACCGATAATAAGGACTTCGGTATCCACGGTTTCCTTGATCTTGTCTGCAGAAATAGGTTCGGGCTTGATCTCCCACGTGTGTTTTCCCCCTTCGCCCGTTTCGGACACAGATCCGCCCTCGGCAGAACCCGCCGCCTGCGGGCTGCAGCCCATCACGCCCAGCGCCGCGACGCCAGCAGCGCTCAAAGCAGCGCCTTTCAGCAAGTTTCGACGCGAGATGCCTTTCGTCTCTCCCATAATGTTCCCTCCTGATTCGATTCTCATTCCTTTGCGTTTCACGAGCAGCATTGCCGCGAAACGCATCGAATCTTAAGGCGGGATCGCGGGTGCACGCATCCCATACTTTATGGTGTTTTCCACTGCGATCTGGCTATACGTAAATACCCCCCAAACTATGGGGGGGGGGTGGAGTCGAGGTCGACTTTTGTCGCTTGACCGACAGGGCCGGAGTACTGCCTTGCCTCCAGCCAACCTCGGCTCAAAAGCAAAGGCTAGTCGAACAGATCGATAAGCTCTTGACGAGAATGCACCCCGGCTTTTCGGTAGATGCTCTTCATGTGATCGCGAGTCGTATTCTCGGAAATATAGAGCTTTCGAGAGATGCCGGGAACGTTGTTACCGCGAAGAACAAGCGAGACAACCTCCCGCTCGCGTTTGCTGAACGGCTCGGAAAGCCCAAGCGCTTCGATGCGAGCATCGAGCAGCAGCCCGATGTCCGAAGAGTCGGGCGCCTCTTTCTGCGTCGAGGCAGAAGGCTCGGGTTCAGGATCCAAAGAAACCGCAGACGTCAAAGGTTCGCTGGCGCCCACAACCGCCATGTCAAACGGGATCGACTCCCCTTGCAAGGCGGTGGAACTTCGCCGGCTGCGCCTGAAGGAGATGAGGAACAGCACCAGGGACAAAGCGTACACGCAGACGAACAGAACGTTAACGCCTAAGGCGAAATCGTATGCGATGATAGGATTGAGCCGGGTTCCCAGGATATCCCCAACGAACATGGACGCAAGCGTTGGCCCCACGCACAGGGCGTACACGTGAACCGCCGGGACGTTTCGCTCGCTTGCATACACCGCGCACGTAACGATAAGAAGCAAGTTCAAAACCTCAAAACCAAACAACAGCATGCCAACCACTACGGGAGCGTACTGCACGCCAAGAAGCGACGGCAACATAAACGCGCCGGTCACCAGGGGGAAGAGAACCTGGTACACGCGCATAGCCTCGAATCCCCGATCGGAGACCAGCTCTATCAGAAGCACGACCGCAGCTGCAAGAGCAAGCCCCGCAATGCCGGCATTCGACGACGCATCCGCCGGAACCGAGAAAAGCGCGGATACGAGCCTCCAGACAAGCCCGATCGCGCAGGTGCAGAACACAGGCTTCCAAAGATCGCGCGCCGTCGATGCCGCAAGAGCGCGGGTCATGCGAGGAGGCGGATCAGGCAGTCGTATTTCCGCAAGGCTCGCCCTCAACGACACCGCCGCCAGCACGGGAAACACCGCCACCGCGCATGCAATTTGAGCTACATCGGGAAGCACGCGCATAATAGCCGACAATCCTACCGACAACACGGCGGACAGAGGAATATAGATAGCCGTGCGAGACGCGCCCTCAGAGGCGAAAAACTGCTGCCACAATGCATAGAAAAAGCCTGCCGAGCATCCGACGAGCATGCCCGACACCCATGAGAAACCAGATAAAGAAACGCCGAAAGAGAACTCGAGATGAAATACGAGAGCGCCTAAGCCCAATCCCAAACCCGCCGCGACGCCGCACAAGGGAGGAAACGGCATACGGAAGCGCTCGATAAGCATCGCGACGAGAACCGCGGCTATCACGCAAACCTGCTGACATACACGATACGCGCCATAGTCACCGATCGCGCCCACAGGTATCGACAAGCCACCGAACATAACAGCCCAAACAAAGGCGAAGCCTATATGGTACCAGCGAAGCGATCGCATGAGCGTTTTCGCCTTGTTTATGGACAAGAAGCCCTCCCGAAATCTATCCCCTTTTTCACGATATCATAAACCACTATGCCGTGACGACTGCCGATCAAGTCGAAAAAACCAGCTTGTTCAAACCGAAACAGGGTCCCGACGAGGCAAGTCGCCAAGAACCCCACCGCTCGAACGCCGCGGCAAAAGCACGTTCCAAGCCAACGCACATGGGTCGAATTATTCCCGCTGCCCGTTCGCCTTCTCGACAAGCGGATCCGCCAGCTCGGCAGGACCCTCGAACCCCATGGTGGCCAAAGACGGCTCCGCAGCCTGCGCCAACTCGGCATCGACCTCGTCCATGAGCAACGCCAGATCCTCGGGGCTGGCTGGCAGCTCGAAGCCGTATTCGGCGGCTATGGCGCGCGCCTGCCCCTCGCGCACGGCGGCAAGCTCGAACTCGCCGGCTTCGCGCAGATAGCCCGAAGCCAGAAGCAAGCTGCGGGCGATGTACTCGGTGACCCGCGGGTCGACTCCCGATATCTGCATCACCGACGCAATAGACTCGGGAGCGAGCGAGAGCAAAGCCGCCCCGTCCATATCGGTGGCTTGGCCTACGGCATCCTCCAACATATCAGCAGCTCGCTTGGGGTCGTGCTCGTCTTTCGCCTTCGTCCAGCTGCGACGGACGATCTCTGCGAACTGCAGGATAATGCGCATCAGATAGTCTTGCTCAAGCATGGCGGCATCCTTTCAAAGCGAAGGGGCAGCGCACCCGACAGGTCGCGTCAGCGGCCCCGTCGGTTGCAAACCGGCTTCGCGCTCTAATCCGCATCCGTCAAGCAGTCGGAGCGGGCACTCCAATATGATGATACGCTCGCTCCGTAGCCTGACGGCCTTTCGGCGTGCGGATCATAAGGCCTTGCTGCATAAGAAACGGCTCGTACACGTCTTCAAGCGTATCGGGGTCTTCCGACAACGCCGAGGCCAGCGTGGTGAGTCCCACAGGACGACCTCCGAACTGCACCGCGAGTAACTCCAGAATACGGTTGTCCACCGCATCCAAGCCCAGGGCATCCACCTCGAAAAAGCTCAAAGCCTGCGCAGCGACGTCCTCGTCGATCATGCCGTCGCCGCGAACCTGCGCCCAATCGCGTACGCGCTTGAGCAGGCGGTTCGCCAAACGTGGGGTCCCTCGGCTGCGACGAGCGATTTCCAGCGCACCGTCTTGCGCGATGTCGACCCCCAAAATAGACGCGGAACGCTGCACGATGGAACCCAGTTCTGCGGGCGTGTAATACTGAAGCCGGAACACGATGCCGAAACGGTCCCGCAAAGGACCGGTCAGCAGCCCGGTACGCGTGGTAGCGCCCACCAGCGTGAATCGAGGAAGATCCAGGCGAATCGAACGCGCAGCGGGACCCTTCCCCACCACGATGTCGAGCGCGAAGTCCTCTAAAGCAGGGTACAGAACTTCTTCGACCATGCGGTTCAGGCGGTGTATCTCGTCGATGAACAGGACGTCGCCCTCTTCGAGGTTCGTCAGTATGGCCGCCAGATCGCCCGTACGTTCGATGGCGGGACCGCTCGTCGTCTTGATATTCGCGCCCAACTCGTTGGCGACCACCGTCGCCAACGTCGTTTTCCCTAAGCCCGGAGGCCCCGAGAACAGGATGTGGTCGACCACGTCGCCGCGAGCCTGCGCCGCTTCGATCAAAATGGCAAGAGATTCTTTGACCTTCGTTTGCCCCAGGTAATCACCCAAGCGCTTCGGCCTCAGGCTGCGATCGAGCGCCAGATCGTCTTCCGTCAGATCAGGCGCAACCGTGCGCGACGCACCGTGCGCGGTCGCGTCTTCGGCCGAGAACACCAGGCCCTCTATTTCGATGTCTTCGCGTGTCATGCCGTCCATTCCGCCTTGCACCGGTAGTCGCGCGCTTCTTTACGCGCCCAAACGCTTCAATGCGTATTGTAACAGCCTGCCCTCGTCGGCACCTTCGGGCGATCCCTTCAACGCAAGATCAGCTTCCGCCGCCGTAAAGCCCATGGACAGAAGCGCCTCGTGCGCGCCCTTCAGGCTCTCGGCCTGAACCGGCGCAGCCTCGTTTTCGTCGAAAAGCCCCGCCAATCCCTGATCGAGAGATCCCTTGAGTTCGAGGATGATGCGGGAAGCCGTCTTCTTCCCCACGCCGGGAATCCGCTGAACCGCCGCTACGTCCTGTGCCGAAATGGCGGAAACCAACCCGGACGGCGTGAACGACGAAAGAGCCGCCAAGGCGACCTTCGGTCCCACGCCGCTCACGCTGATCAAGCGCTCGAACAGCGCCTTCTCCTCAAGGGAGAGGAATCCGAACAGCGAAAGCCCGTCGTCGCGAACCTGCAGGTACGTATGCACCTCAACCGCAGACCCCGCTTCCGGCAGCTTCGACAAGCTTGCCTGGGACATTCCCACGGCGTATCCAACGCCGCTCACCTCGATATACGCCGTCGTCGTAGTCTTTCCGGCAAGCGTGCCCTTCAAAAATGCGATCATGCCGTCTCCTTTCCGGAAGATGGCACGGAAAACCGTGCCGGGGCAACATCCGCTGCACGCGTCGGGCAGCTTTCGCGATCCTGCCGAAGCGAAGCGATGCGACCCGCCGCCTGCGCGGATCGCGCGCGATCCGCAAAACCCTCATGAGTGGTAAAGCAGATCGCAGCAGCCAGCGCATCGGCTGCGTGGTCGGGACGAGGAACGGCCTCAAGCGCCAAAAGCTGACGCACCATGTACTGCACCTGGTCTTTGTCAGCAGAGCCCGTTCCCACGACGGCAAGCTTTATCTGGCTGGGAGAAAACTCCCCCACCTGAAGATCTCGCTCGGCGCATGCAACCAATGCAGCCCCGCGCGCCTGACCCGTGGCGAACGCGCTTTGGGTGTTCGAGCCGAACCATACCGTTTCCACGCCTGCGCACGTTGGCTCGAAACGGGCGATAACCGCGCCCATCTGGCGATGTATCTTCATGAGGCGATGCGCCAGCGGCATATCCTTCGAAGTGGAGATGCAGCCGTACGCGACGCAGGAAAGACGCGCCCCGCACTGAGACACGATTCCCCAGCCGGTGTTGGCCAAACCGGGATCGATACCGAGAATCGTTCGCTGCACCTGCGTCATTTGACCCTTTCCCACCACGCTTGCGCAGCTACGCGGCCGCAAGCACATCGTTATATAGTACAAACGTATGTTCGTTCCTATCCTATCACAAAACGAAACGAACCGAGGGAAAATATCAAGCTTGACTCGACAAAGCGCACAACCCGTCGAACGTCGTCGCATCCAAGACGCAGCAGCGTTTCCGCGCGGTCGAACCTCGACCTGGAAAACAAAAAAGCCGCCGCAGATGCTCTGATCGCGGCGGCTTTGATCGTATGCTGCGTGCGCTATTCGTCGAGCGCGGCGGCAATCTCTTCGGTGATGTCCATAGCATGGTAGACGTTCTGAAGATCCTCGAGCTCTTCCAGCTTGTCCACCAAGCGCATGACCTTCTTCGCGTCGGACACGCTCACCGCCGCAGGCGTGGTGGGCTCCATGGTCAGCTCGGCGCCCTTCGTGACGACGCCAGCCTCTTCCAAAGCCTTCTTCACGGCCATGAGATCGGTCGGACCCGTGTAGACGATCCACTCGTCCTCGGCATCCTCGTAGTCGTCACCGCCGGCCTCGGCCACGGCCAACATGAACTCTTCCTCGTCGGCTGCAGCGCCGTTGGGCCTCACGGGATTCTTCTTATCGCCGGTCTCGACCTCTTTCGCCACCATGATCTGGCCCTTGCGCTCGAACATGAACGCCACCGAGCCCGAGGTGCCCAGGTTGCCGCCGGAATGGCTGAACGCCGCGCGCACATCGGCAGCCGTACGGTTGCGGTTGTCGGTCAGCGCTTCGCAGTAGACGGCCACGCCACACGGGCCGTAGCCCTCGTAGACGACCGTCTCGTAGTTGGCGGAATCTTTGCCCGAACCGAAGGCCTTGTCGATAGCGACCTTGATCTTGTCCTTCGGCAAAGAGTAGCCTTTGGCCTTTTCAATGGCGGCAGCAAGCGACGCGTTGTTGTCGGGGTTCGGGTCGCCACCCTCCTTGGCCGCCACCGTGATGTTGCGCGACAGCTTGGAGAACAAGGCCGAGCGCTTAGCGTCCTGCGCAGCCTTGCGATGCTTTGTAGTTGCCCATTTAGAATGCCCTGACATATGCGTCCCTTCCGATGTTGCAATACCAGCCGCTTATTCTAGCACACACGCCTTATCCCCTGTTCGCATTTGCAGGGTTTTCAAAAACACGGTTGAAAATATCGATCGGTATCAAGATGGCCACAGCACGCCTACGATACCGAACGCATGCCCGCAGACGCTAGCCGAGTCCATACAATCGTTAAAGACGAGGGTTTTCGACGACCCCCGGCAACATCAACGGAAGGAGCACCGCCGTGAAGGGAAACCAAGAACTCATCCAAGCGTTGAATGACTTGCTCGCCGGAGAGCTGACCGCAGTCAACCAGTACATGGTCCATGCCGAAATGTGCGAGGACTGGGGCTACGAAAAGCTGCACGCACGTTTCGAGAAACGAGCCATCGCGGAAATGAAGCATGCGGAAATGCTCATCGGACGCATCCTGTTCCTTGAAGGGACGCCCATCGTGTCCAACCTCAACGAGATCAAGATCGGCGCAACCGTCCCCCAGCAAATCGACAACGACCATGCAGCGGAAATCGACACGGTGCGGGACTACAACGAAGCCATCGTGCTTGCCGGGCAGGTGCTCGACTACGCCACGCGCGACATGCTGATGTCCATTCTGCAGGACGAAGACAGCCACGTTGACGAACTTGAAGACCTTCAAGACCAGATAGAGCAGATGTCCTTGCAGATCTTCCTTTCCACGCAAAACTAGAGCCGCGGGCAAACCGCCAAGCAGTGCGAGCAGCCGCCCATCCCTCGCGGGGTCGGCGGCTGCTCGCGCGAGCGCAGCGTTCCCGCCTTGCTGCATGGGGTTCGAGCGCCCCGCAATCCGAGCCGCGCTGGCTTCCCAGCAACCACTCCACCGGCCTAAAGTGACGTACGCATGGTTTTTGTTGACAACGGCAAACGCCGAACGCAGTATGAAACCATTGTGCCAAAACTGCGGCGGTCGGGCGATGAAGCCGCCGCGCTTCACCTTTCGAAGGAGACGCCATGCGCCACATCCACTGCCTGAACAACATTTCCGCCTACGGAACCGACCTTTTGACCGACGACTACGCCCTGACCGACGACCTGTCCCAGGCCGCAGGCGTCCTGGTTCGCAGCGCGGCCATGCACGACATGGAGTTCCCGCAAGAGTTGCTGGCAATCGCCCGCGCGGGAGCCGGCGTCAACAACATCCCGCTCGACCGCTGCGCCGAAGAGGGCATCGTGGTGTTCAACACCCCCGGCGCCAATGCGAACGCCGTAAAGGAGCTGGTGCTGTGCGGCATGCTGCTGGGCAGCCGCGGCGTTGTGGACGGCATCGCCTGGTGCCGCGACAATGCGGACGATCCCAATATCGGCAAAGCCGCCGAAAAGGCGAAGAAGGCGTTCGCCGGACGCGAGATCCAGGGCAAGAAGCTGGGCGTCATCGGCTTGGGGGCCATCGGCGCTCTGGTGGCGAACGCAGCCATCGACCTGGGAATGGACGTGTACGGATACGACCCGTACGTATCGGTAGGCGCAGCTTGGCGTCTGTCCAGCTCGGTGCGCCACGTAACGAACCTGGACGACCTGCTGCGCGAGTGCGACTACATCACCATCCACGTGCCCGCCATGGAAGGCACCATCGGCATGATCGACGAACGCGCCTGCTCGCTCATGAAAGACGGCGCGGTGTTCCTGAACTTCTCGCGCGACACGCTGGTGAACGACGAGGCCATGGCCGCCGCGCTCGCCGCAGGCAAGGTGGGCGCCTACGTCACCGACTTCGCCAACCCCGCCGTCATGAAGATGGAGCGCGCCATCGTGCTGCCGCACCTGGGCGCCTCGACCGCCGAAGCCGAGGACAACTGCGCCGTCATGGCCGTGCGCCAAACGATGGACTACCTGGAAAACGGCAACATCGTGAACTCGGTGAACTACCCGGCCTGCGACATGGGTCCCTGCCCGGCCGAGGGCGGCCGCGTGGCCGTGCTGCACGCGAACGTGCCGAACATGATCAGCCAGATCACGAACGTGTTCGGCGATGCCGGCGTCAACATCGACAACCTGACGAACAAAGCGCGAGGCGAAGCCGCCTACACCCTGCTCGACCTGAACGCCGCCGCTCCCGACGCCGCCGTCGAGAAGCTGGCCGCCATCGAGGGCGTCCGTCGCGTCCGCGTGGTGAAGTAGCGCCTCGCCTATTCGCCGTCGCATCAAAGAACTCGCCAAAGCGCCATCGGCCGGCTCCGCGAACCTTGCGGGGCCGGCCGATCTGATGCTGCGGGCGCGGACCGCCCGGCTTCACGCCATGGGCATCAGCACATGCAAGGCGCCTCGGTCCACGGAGATGTCGAACGTGCACCCGCTCAGGCGCTCGCCGTCCACCTGAGCGGGCGGCGCCTGGTCGAATTCCACGCGCAACGTGCGACAGCGCCGCAGCTCGACCTGCTTGAACCCCACATGCTTGCCATCCTTGGCGCGCATGAAGATGCACAGAGCGCGCGCAACGCTCACGGGAGGATGCGCAATGCAAACGTCCAAGAACCCGTCATCGACAAGCGCATCCGGGCAAATCTTGAATCCGCTACCGTAATACGGCCCGATCTGCACGGCGAACATGATGGATTGCGAGTCGACAGCCTTGCCTCCGTCGAAAGAAGCGCGATACCGGTATAGATCAAGATGGTGCAGCAGCTGGTCGACGCCGCTTTCCATATAGAGGAGCGCGCCCGTCCGCCCCGTGCGCACGCGACGATCCACCGTATCGTGAGCGATGGCGGCATCCAATCCGAACGAAAGCGTTTCAAGGAACCAATCGTCGTTCACACGCCCCACGTCCACCGGACGAGCCTGCGCCGCCAGCACCTGCGCGCACGCCTCGTCAACCTTGTGCGACATGCCCAACGTGCGCGCGTAGTCGTTGCCCGACCCCACAGGAACAACCCCCAGCGCAGGGCGACGATCGAGCGGCCTTCGAAGCAACCCGCCGGCTACTTCGTGGATAACGCCGTCTCCGCCCAATGCGACCACGGTCGAACAACCCTCGGCACGCTCGGCGATCTCGGACGCATGTCGCGGACCCGCCGTGCGAGCAAGAACCACCCGATCCTCGCCCAGCTGCGCACGCAGGGCGGCAGCCGCCCGGTCGGCAGCCGCCGCTCCGTTGCCGTTTTGCGCCGCAGGATTCGCGATCAGCAGAATTGTTCCCTCGGATGGCGACATGAAGATCCTTCCATTCCCGAAAAGCAGGGGCATAGCGCCCCGATAGGTTTCGCATTATAGGCGAAAGGGATCCCTCGGCAAAGAAGCCGCCGGGCAGATGCGTCCAATCCCAAACCCGGCCGACAATCGGGGCCGAGCAGCAATGCTCGACCCCGCCTCCACGCACCTGGCAAGTCCTGTGCGCCCTATGCGGTCCGCGCGAAACCTTAGCGCTCCCACAGACCGGTTTTGCCGCCGTCTTTCTTGAGCAGGCGCACGTCCATGATCTCCATGCCGCGATCGACGGCCTTGCACATGTCGTAGATCGTAAGGCACGCCACGCTGGCCGCGGTCAGCGCCTCCATCTCGATCCCCGTCTTTCCGGTAACGCCGCAGGTGGTCGTCACGTGAACGCCCACAATCCCGTCTGCGCGCTCCCCTTCGGCTACGGGGGCGCACTCAACCTTCGCCTTCGTGATGTTGAGCGGATGGCACATGGGAATAAGGTCGCTCGTGCGCTTCGAGGCCATCACGCCGGCCACGCGCGCACACGCCAGCACGTCGCCCTTCGCAGCCTTGCCCTCGACGATGAGCGCAAGCGTTTCAGGCTGCATGGCGATGAACCCCTCCGCCACGGCAACGCGCTCGGTGTCGGCTTTCTGCGACACGTCAACCATGCGCACGGCGCCGTTCTCGTCAATATGGGTGAGGTGCTGATCGGTCATAAGGTGCTCCTTGGTTCGTGAACTCACAGGTTGAAAACCGCAGGCTGGCACTCGCAAGCCTGCAAGAAGGGCGAACGGAAAACACGGCTCGGCAATCCGCGGATCGCCGAAAGCCGCTACCCGCCAATTTGGCTCATGCCCCTTTCGGTGCCCACCTTGTCGTGGTGCTCGTCGGGCTTCGCCCCCAACGCGCGCGCGAACACGGCGCGCTGCTCGGCTTCGCCGCCCTCGCGCAGCGCGGTGCGCAAATCGTACTCGTCGTCCGAGAACAGGCACGGACGAAGCTTGCCATCAGCCGTCAGGCGCAGGCGGTTGCACTCGCTGCAGAAGTGGCGCGACAAGGGGCTGATGAAGCCCACCGTACCCTGCGCGTTCGGAAACTCGAAGTAGCGCGCGGGACCCCATCCAAGCGGGCGATCGGTGCCGGCAGGAACCAATTCGTCCATGCCCGCAGCACGAGCACGCTCGTTGATGATGTCGAACAGCTCTTCGCTTGGAACCACGTCCTCTTTGCCCCAACCGCACCCGTGGCCGCCAGAGCTTTCGCCGACGGGCATGTACTCGATAAAGCGAACGTGCAGCGGCCGATCGATCGAAAGCTTCGCGAAAGCCAGGTAGTCCTGGTCCAAGCTGCGCACGGCCACCGCGTTGATCTTGACGGGATTGAACCCAGCCTCCAAAGCCGCATCGATGCCGTCGAGCGTCTGCTGGAGCTCGCCTCGGCGCGTGACCTGGCGGAACTGGTCGGGATCGAGCGTGTCCAGGGAAATGTTCACGCGCGACAATCCCGCATTCTTCAGCTCGTCCGCCATCTTGGGCAGCAAGACGCCGTTCGTGGTCATGGACACGTTCTCAATGCCGGGCGTATCGGAAATAGCGCGAATCAAATCAGCCACGCCCAGACGAACAAGCGGCTCTCCGCCGGTCAAGCGGATGCTCCTGATGCCCATTCCGGCCGCCACGCGCACCGCCTGCTCTATCTCCTCGATGCGCAGGATGTCCTCGTGGGCAAGCGACTGAACGCCCTTTTCGGGCATGCAGTAAATGCAACGGAAATTACAGCGATCCGTCAGCGATATCCTCAAGTAATCGATGGTACGACCATGGGTATCCTTCATGGAGACCACGCTCCCTTCTCGTCTGAGGATATAGTATAGGACATGATCCAGCATTATGAGTCGAACTTCTTTCGCAATCGCACCACAGAAGCTCGATCGCGGCCGATCGCAACCGGCCGCGCGTCCGAGAAAGCGAAACCTCCCGCTTCGGGAGGCTTCGTCGTCCTACTTCTCCACCAGATACACCCTGTCGGACGGAATGCGCATCCAGAGCTCGTCGCCTTCGCGCGGCAGCTTGTCCGCGGCAACGGTCAGCTTGTCCACGCGCCAAAACAGGTGCTGGTGCAGGTACTTCATCTCATCGTCGGTACGCTTCACCGTAGGCACGGCCCGATCGTCTCGATCGAGAAATCCCAGCAGCGCCGTTCGCTCGAAGCGCGAATCGCTCACTCGGTCGACCCGCACCCGGTACGCATTGGGGCCCGGCCCCTCCGCCCGTTCGAGGAAGAACGCGCGCACGCCAAGCGTCTCCACGTTTTGCGGCACCTCGTCTTGCGTGTCAACCTCGATGCCCCACTTGGGCAGCCATACCCGATGCGAGCCCGCGCGCTCCGCCGGCGTGGCGTTCTTGCAGCCGGAAAGCTTGATGCCCGCCGTCGATTGTGGACGATTGACCAGGTCGTCGCCCGTCCCCATCTCCACGATGCACCCCGACTCCACCACAGCGATGCGATCGCAGAAGCGCAGCGCCTCGTCGATGTCGTGGCTCACGTACAGCACGGTTCCGTGGAACGCGTCGAACAGGCTGACCAGGTTCTGCTCGAGCACGCTCTTCAGGTGCGCGTCCAAGGCGGAAAACGGCTCGTCCAGCATGAGAATGCCCGGTCGCGCGGCCAGCATGCGGGCCAACGCCACGCGCTGCTGCTGGCCGCCGGACAACTGCGCAGGGTAGCGGGTCTCGAACCCTTCCAGCCCGAAGCGCTTGAGCTCCGAGGCAACGCGCGCCGCCCGATCGGCCTTCGGCACGTCCCGCCCGATGCCCGCGCCCACGTTGCCCGCCACGGTCAGATTGGGAAACAGCATGTAGTTCTGGAACAGCAGGGCCGTTTTGCGCGCCTGAGGCTTCAAATTGATGTTGCGCTCGGAATCGAAGAACACTTGCCCGTTCACCACGATACGTCCCTCATCAGGAGTTTCGATGCCCGCAATGCAGCGCATGGTCAGGCTCTTCCCGCATCCCGACGCCCCCAGAAAGCCCAACGTCTCGTCGCCCGCCTCGAACGCCACGTCCAGCTGAAACGACGAGAACTTCTTCTTGATAGCAACCTCAAGGCTCATAGCGCATCAACTCCTCGCCGATACTTCGTCGTGCGCCGTCCCCACAAGTTGATGAACAGGATGACCACGAAGCTGAATACCAAAATGACGCACGTCCAGAACAGCGCCACGTCCACGTTGCCGCTCATCCACTCGAAGTAGATGGCGATGGGCACCGTGCGCGTAACGCCAACGTAATTGCCGGCCAAGAACAACGTGGCGCCGAACTCGCCCAAAGCGCGGGCGAACGAGAGCACCGTCCCCGCCGCGATGGACGACCATGAAAGCGGCATCATGAGCTTGAAGAATATCTTGCGATTGGACCAGCCGAGCGTGCGCGCGGCATCCAGCATGTTTCGATCAAGGCTTTCGAAGGCACCGCGAGCGCTGCGGTACATCAGGGGAAACGCCACCACGACCGCCGCGATGACCGTTGCCGGCCAGCTGAAGATAAGCGGGAACCCTATGTCGATGAACCACTGTCCCAGCGCCGTGTTCTTTCCAAGCGCCAGCAGCAGGAGAAAGCCGCACACCGTAGGCGGCAGCACCATGGGAATGGTGAACACGGCGTCGGCGATGTCCTGCGCGCGCTTCGGGATGCGCAGGCTGAAGTACGCCGCGACAAGCCCCAGCACGAAGATGAACACGATAGCCGTGCCGGTGGTCTTGAGCGTGACCCACAGCGGCGACAAGTCTATGCCGCGCAGAAACTCGACGAGCGACGCCACGCCCGTTGCGGGCGGAGCTATGTCGACGGCACCGGGTTCGACGATCTTGAGAAAGTCGACGTGCGTCGGGCGAACCAGCCCGTCCACCGCCGTCGACACCACGTCGAAACCGTCCTCGCCGATAGCCGTGACGTAGTACTTTCCCGTGCCGACCTCGACGGCGAAGCTGTACACGATGCCGCCCACCGTGAAGCTGGGCTTGTCCGTGAAATGCCAGGGAACGTCGGCGCTCATCACAACGCCGCCGTTGAGGGCGGCCTTGTCAAGCGCAAGAAAGTACTCCCGCAGCTGACTTTGGGACGTAGGGTCGGCAACGTCGCACAGCCCGTGCGCAGACGGCGGGACGTACACCACGACGTATTCCTCGGAGGCTACGGCGACCGCGTAATCCGCAGAGCTTCCCTGATAGTAGCTGTAGCCCAGGTAGCGTCCGTCCAATTCGCGGTTCGAGCCCTTCTGAGCGCGGGAAAACTGGTCGACGGCGAACGTCGCGCCCTCGATCAGAGCGGACTCGCCTTCAGCCGAAACGACCACGCCTCCAGTATCCGACGACGTTTCGACCGACGAACCGCCATCCGCAGGCTCGTCGCAAAACGCGACGGAAGGGCCTGCAACGCCGAAGGCCAAAGCCGCCGCCAGCAAGAAGGCGCCTATGCGTTTTCCCATCTTGATCCCACTTTCACGTCGCACGGATTTCGCGATCGTACCACAAAGAAGAAGGATGGGAAGACCCGGCCCTCCCATCCTTCTTGTAAAGTTGCATGCGCCCCCAGCTTGGCGAGTCCGCTAGGCTGCCAGCTCGAAGCCCCATTCCTGCCATATCTTGATGGCGCCCTCGTTGGTGAAGGCCCAGTCCAAGAACTCCTGAGCAGCTGCAGGATTCTTGGAATCGGCGCAGATCGCCGCAGGGTACAGGATCTTCTTGTGCGTATCCGCAGGAACCGTGCCCACGATCTTCACGCCGCCGAAGCGGTATACGTCCGAGCTGTACACCATAGCCAGATCCACGTCGCCGGAATTGGCGTACGAACACACGTTGCCCACCGAGGACCCCTCGGTGACCTTGCCTGCAAGCGGCGTGCCCTCGAAGGTGCCCTCCTTGCCGGAAGATTCCTTGCCGACGGCGCCATCGGCGCTGATCCAGCAAGGCGGTTCGGTGGTGGACAGCGCCTGCTTGGCATAGTTGCCCGCCGGAACGTTGGCGTCGCCTACGGCCAGCGTGTAGGTCCCGGCCGAAAGATCTTCCAGCTTGATGTCGGAGACGGCGGCATTGTTCTCGCCCGTAACCAGCACCAACTCGTTAGTGAACATGTCGAAACGGGTCGCCGCGTCAACGTAGTTGGAATTCACGGCCGTATCCATGGTGGCCTTCGACGCCGTAATCAACACGTCGGCATACGAACCGGCTCCCAGCATTTCGTTCAGCGTACCGGAAGCCTCGTACTGAGTGTCGGCGAAAGAAACCCAGCCGTGGTCCTGCTTGTACAGGGCCTGAACCTCTTCCATGGCCTTCGACAGCGAGTTCGCCGCGAATATCTGCAGCTCCACGGCCTCGTGCGATTCTGCGTTGGATTGGTTTTCCGCGTTCTGAGGCTCTTCGGCCTTCGGCTCGGACGAACAGCCGAAGAGGGCGAATGCGCCCACCATGGCGAACGCGCACGCCGCTGCAAGCATGATGCGGGTATGCTTCTTCATGAAATCCCTTTCTCGCGCCTTCTCTTGACTATCCCCCGGATCCACCGCGCCTGCCAAGCAAGCGGCAGCCGCAGCTACCGTACGGAATCAGTCGCAGACCCGAGACTGTTCCTTATATTATTCTTAAAAGAAGATATAGTCAATTGGAAATGTTCTCTAAAAAGATCAGAGGAAACGATAGGCAAACCAAGCAGGTCACCAGGCTGCATAGCGGCCAAGCCCCCGGACTTTCGGCCGACAGAGCTTTGCCCGACTTATCAACTTCGCCCGGTCAAATCCACCACGCGCGTAGCAATGCGGTCGGTAAGCGCCGGCGAATGGGATACGAACACCAGGCCTATGCCCCGGCGCTTCGTCTCGCTCACCAAAAAGCGCCAGATCTGAGCCTGCGTCACGGCATCGAGCATAGTGGACACCTCGTCGGCGATCAGGTAACGCGGATGCACCGCCAGCGCGCGGGCAATGCAGAACCGCTGCAGCTCCCCACCCGAAAGCTCATGAGGAAACCGGGAAAGCCAACGACGCTGGATGCCCAGGTCGTCAAGGAGATCTTCGGATACAGGACCCGCTTCTTCAAGTGTTTTCCGCATGCGCATGCGCGGGTCCACAGCCGTTTCCGGATGCTGCCAGATCATCTGCACGGGGCTGGCCCCGCGATCGGGCAACGGGTTGCCGTCCACCAAGATCCGGCCAGCCTGCGGTTGCTCGAACCCGGCCAGCAACCGGCACAGCGTCGTCTTCCCGAATCCGGAAGGAGCCGACAAGGCTACGCGCTCATCAGGCGCAACCGCCAAGTCGAACCCCTCGTACAGCAATCGGGCGGTCCCGGGATACGCATAGGAAATGCCGCAGGCCTCTAGCATGGCGCGCCTCCGTCCATCGCAAGCGTCGCGCATGCCGTCGTGCAAATGACGGAGCGAAGCCCCGCCGCGTCCTCGGCCTTCCCGTATCGGCACCGGCTCCGGTCCGCATTCGAGCGAATCGCCAGCATCAAACCTCACCCTCTTCAAAACCGTGCTCCGGCAACGCGCGCCAAAGCGCACGGCTGAACTCGTGCTGCAGCAAGTCGGGCGAAGCGAAGTTCGCAACCGCCGTCTCCTCCACCACCGTCCCGTCGCGAAACACCGCCACGCGGTCGGCCACGCGCAAAGCCAGCTCGATGTCGTGCGTGATGAGCATGACGCCGCCGCCCGCATCGGCGAAAGCGCGGAAATCGTCGAGCGCGCGAACGGCTAGGTCCAAATCAAGGCCAGGCGTCGGTTCGTCGGCGATGATGACGCGCGGATCGTCCATGAGCGCGCAGCACAGAAGCACGCGGCGCGCCATGCCCCCGGACAGCTCGAAGGGATACAGGTTCGCAACCTCCGCGGAAAGGCCGTACCGCTCGAACAGCTCTTCGCGCCTGCGGCGGCGCTCGGACCGCGCTGCGCCCGTCCGGGCAAACCCTTCCACCTGCTTGCCCACCTTCATAAGCGGATCCAGGTAATTCACGCTTTGGGGAACCAGGGAAATCCCGCGCCCGCGCACATGCGCGAGCGCGGACGCGCTTTGCAGCTGGCCGTCGAACCAGATGCGGCCGCGCACGGTGGCGTTCGGCTCGAACAGCCCCAACACCGCATCGGCCAAGAGCGTCTTGCCCGACCCCGACGCGCCCACCACGGCCACGATCTCCCCCACGTGCACCGAAATGCTCAGGCTTCGAATGACCTCGACCTCGCGCTGCTTCGCTCGAAAGAACGAAACGTCCTCTTCGTACATCCGAAATCCGATGCTCAGGTCTTCCACTTGCAGCAGGTGATGCCCGTGATCGTGCCGGGACGCTTCCGCATGCGCGTGATGATGGTGGATCTGCGCATCGGCATGCTGCGTCAGCTCGTGCTCCATAGTCGCTCGTCGCCCCCTATTCCTGCGAACTGTACGGGTCGACCAGCTTGCGCAGGTTCGAGCCCGCCACGTCGAACAGCAGCACGGTCGCGATCAGCGCCAAGCCCGGAAACACCGCCAGCCACCACATGCCGGCCGAAAGGTAGCCCATCGATTCGCTGAGGATCACGCCGATGGCAGGCTGCTCGGGCGGCAGCCCGAATCCGAGAAACGTAATGGCCGCCTCATGCAGGATGGCATGGGGAAACAAAAGGATAAGCCCCACCAAGAACTGCGGCAGCACGTAGGGAAGCATGTGCTTCACGGCGATGCGCGCAGGGCTTTGCCCCAGCTTGCGCGCTGCGGCCACGAACGTCGATTCCTTGCATTGCAGGATCTCCGCGCGCACGACGCGAGCCAAACTCGGCCAGTGCGTGATCGCGACGCCGATGGTCACGCCCCAAAAGCCCTTGCCGAGCGCAAACGATATCAAGATGAGCAGCACGATGTGCGGCACGCCCATCATCAGGTCGATAAGCCAGGTAACGACAGCGTCCACCTTCTTGCCGCCCAGCGCGGCGGCCGCGCCCAGAACCAGCGCGATCACCGACGAGACGCCCGCGGCCAGCAAGCCCACGAGCACGCTGGTTGACAGGCCCGCCAACGTGCGCAGCAGCATGTCGCGGCCCATCCAATCGGTGCCGAACGGATGCTCCCAGCTAGGCGCAAGGTTCTTGAGCGCGAAATCGGTGTCCATGGCGGAGCCGGTCACCGCAAGACCCGCCGCCACGATGGCCGCAAGCGCAGCCACGGCCACCGCGAACGCCGCCAGCGTCAGCCTCCGATTGCCCACGCGCGCCTTGCAAGGCCGATAGAGCACGGGCGCCGGCGCTTCACCGGCTATGCGAGCCAGATCAGACACGGGACCCCCTTTTCTCCGAACGTCGCATGCGCGGATCGACCACGCCGTACAAGACGTTGGCAATCAAATTGCCGCCGAACACGAACGCCGCCGAGAAAAGCGCGATCCCGGCCAGCAGGGCCACGTCGCCGCCCAGGCCGGCCGTCACGGCCGCCTGGCCCAGCCCCGGATAAGAGAACACCTGCTCCACCAGCACCGACCCGCCGAATATCTCGGAAATCGACGCGAACTGCAAGGTCAGGGCGGGAAGCGCCAGGTTGCGCAAGCCATGCCGGCGAACGGCGCCCCACGTGGAAAGGCCGCGCGCTCGAGCGAAGCGCACGTAATCGCTTTCCAAAACGTCGATGGTCTTCTCGCGCGTGTGCAGCGCGATGTTGGCCACGCCCACCACCGACAGCGTGAGGGCGGGAAGCGCCAGATGATGAAGCGCGTCGGCAAAGGTCACGTCCGCCGCAGACACGCCGATGGGAACCGAGAAGCCGAACGGGAACCACCCCAGCCACACGGAAAACACGATAAGAAACACCAGGCCGAGCCAGAACGTCGGCACGGACGCCAGCAAAAAGCAGTACCCCTTCACCACCCGGTCGACCAGCTTGCCGCGGTTCACGCCCGCCAAAATGCCCAAGGCGAACCCCAGCACCCCGCTGACCGCCCAAGCAGTTGCCATGAGCGCAAGCGAATTCAGCGCGCGCGTGCCGATGACGTCGGCCACCGGCGCGTTGTAGCGCAGGGACGTGCCCATATCGCCGCGCAGGAAGTCGGACGCCCAGTTCGCGTACCGCTCCCACAAAGGCGTGTTCACGCCCCAGTACTCCGCCAGCTGCGCACGCTTCGCCTCGCTCATGTTGATGTAGGCGGCCTGGCCCACGTTCGCCTGCACCGGATCAACCGGCGATACGCTTACCAGGACGAACGTTACCAGGCTCACCGCAATCATGAGCAAGACGAACTTCGCTATGTTCCGAAAGATGAACCGGGGCATGAACGAATACTATACGCTACATCCACGCCCACTGGTCGACGTTGTTCACGAGCGACCATCCATGACCGTGCGGATGCGGCTTCTGTTCGGCCACTTTGAGGTTGTCCTTCGCGAAATACAAGTGGTCGATGTTGGCGAACCACACCCACGGAGCCTCGCCCTGCGGCGCGAAGCCTTCGCTGCCGTCCCATTGGGCTTTCTTCCAGAATTCGTAGGAGTCTTCGACGCGCGGCTGAGCAAGCGCTTCGTCCAGATAACGGTCGGTCGTAGCGCTCTGGTAGCAGGCGTAGTTCCCCGTGCCCTTGGAATAGAACAGGTTGTAGATCTCGGTGGGTGCGTTCGCGCCCCATCCCCACACCACGGGGTCGCTGAACTGATGCGGGTACAAATCGTCCCAGCTCACGCCCTTGACAGACACCTCGATGCCCAGCTCCTTCATCTGGTTGGCAAACTCTGACGCGATCGCCTGGCGCACCGTGTCGCTGGCCGAGTAGTACAGATCGAACGCCGCGCGCGTACCGTCCTTCGCGCGTATGCCGTCAGAACCGGCGGCCCAGCCGGCATCGTCGAGCAACTTCTTGGCCTTGTCCCGATCGGTCGCGCACTTCATATCGGGCGACGACCACGGCATGCCGTCGCCGACGCTGTACGCCACCGTGCCGAAGCCTCCGAGCACGGCATCGATCATCTTGTCGCGGTCGACGCCGTAGTTGATGGCCCGACGCACGGCCAGATCGCTCGTGACCGCGTTGCCCACGGCGTACTCGCCCTTCTCGTCCTTCTTCGTGCCGCCCGGAGCCGTTACGGGAAGCGAGATGCCACGAGAATCGACGGACTTGCAGTTCAGCAAATCGTAGCCGCTCGGCTGGTTCGCCGCGAACGTCGCAGAGGTGTACGCCACGTCCACCTGGCCGGACTTGGCGGCGGCAAGCGACGCATCCTCTTCCATGAACACCGCCACCACGCGCTCCATGCGCGGAGCCTCCCCGTAGTAGTCGGGGTTCGCCTTGAGAATGACCTGCTGGCCCTTGTCCCACTGCTCCAGCATGTAGCGGCCGCTGCCAATGGGGTTGGCTCCGTACTCTTTACCGTACGCGTGCTCGGGCACGATGCCGACCACCGCCAGCGTGTACAGCAGCGCATTGAACGGCTTGGCCATGTTGATCACCACGGTGGTGTCATCGGGCGCTTCGGCGGCCTTCACCATGGACAAGTCGCATTCCGACGCATCGGAGTTCAAGATGCCGTTGATGGTGAAGGCGACATCGGACGCCTTGAGCGGCGTGCCGTCGGTGAATTTGATGTCGTCGCGAATCTTGAACGTCCACGTCATGCCATCCTGAGCGCATTCGTACGACGTGGCTACGTCGTTCACGAACTCCAGATCGGCGTTCGTGGTGATGAGCGTGGATTGGATCAGCGGCTCGTGCACATGCTCGCCGCAGCCCCAGGACACCAGCGGATCGAAACCCGCCGCTGGCTCCGATCCCGTGGTCATGGACACCACCACCTGGTTCTTCGGAGCCGTTGCGCCGTCGGCGCCGGCTTCGGGCTTGGACGCCGCGTTGTTGTCGGATGCACACGAAGCAAGCAGGCCGCCCAGCGAAAGCGCGGCAACGCCAGCCGCCGATGCCTTCGCGAAATCCCTTCGGGTAATACCGTTCATGAAAACCTCCCATGCGAATAAAGCGCGTAGCTTCCCGCACACTTGTAGTGTTACGGTTTCTATTTGCGTAACACACTATAGCATGCAAAACGGGTACCGGGTGTTACGGACTTTCATATCGTAACTTCCTCGGTAGGCGCGCGCTTCCCGCCGCGAACGGCAAGGCGACCCGCAGGACCCTACGCGTCGATCGCGTCGGTTGCGCCGATCGCAGCGGCGGGCGCCTCCCCCGTTTCCAGAATGCGCAGCAGCGCCGCTTCGTCCAAGATGGGAACGCCCAGGGAAACCGCCTTGTCGTACTTGCTGCCAGCCGCCTCGCCAGCCACCACGAAGCTGGTCTTCTTCGACACGCTGCTCGACACCTTGGCGCCGCGCGCTTTCAGAGCGCCGCCCGCCTCGTCGCGCGTCATCCCGCTTTCCACAAGCGACCCCGTCAGCACGAACGTCAAGCCCGCAAGCGTTTGGGGCAGCTGATCGCCAGCAGCAGCGGCTTCGTCCTTCAGCGCCACGCCATGCTTGCGCAAACGCTCGATCACGGCCACGTTGTCGGGCGTGCGCAAAAACAGGTACGCGCTCCGCGCGATCTTCGGGCCCACGCCGTCGATGGCGGCCAGGTCCTCTTCGGTGGCCTTCATAAGCGCATCGGCGCTCGGATACGCAGCAGCCAGCAGCTCGGCGATGGTCTTGCCCACGTGGCGGATGCCCAAGCCGAACAGTGCGCGCGCGAAGGGGCGCGTCCGACTTTCGTCGATGGCGGCCACCAGCTTCTTGGCCACGGTCGATCCCAGCCGAATGGGATCGCCGTCTTTGTTGACGCGACCCATGTCCAAAAGCGAAAGCTCCACCTCGTCCAGCGTGTAGTAATCGGCAACGTCGGTCAAGCGCCCGCTCTCCACCAGGCGCGACACGATCTCCTCGCCCATGCCGTCGATGTCCATAGCCCCGCGGCTCGCCCAATGGAGCAAGCGCTCCAAAGCCTGCGCCGGGCAATCGATGGAAATGCAGCGGAAATCCACCTCGCCCTCTTCGCGAATGACGGGGCTTGCGCAACTCGGGCACGAGGTCGGCATGCACCACGGCGCAGCGTCGGTCGGGCGGAGGGACAGCACGGGACCTAGAACCTCGGGAATGACGTCGCCCGCCTTGCGGATGATAACGGTATCGCCCACGCGCACGTCCTTGCGCTGAACCTCGTCTTCGTTGTGGAGCGTGGCTCGGGCAACGGTCGATCCGGCCACGACCACCGGGTCCAGCTCGGCCACCGGCGTAAGCTTGCCGGTACGCCCCACCTGCACGGTGATGTCGCGCAAAAGCGTGGTCTTTTCCTCGGGCGGGAACTTGAACGCGATAGCCCACCGCGGCGCGCGCGCCGTGTAGCCCATCGATTCCTGCTGCGAGAAGGAGTTCACCTTGACCACCACGCCGTCGATCTCGTACGGCAGCTCCTCGCGCCGTTCGAGCGCGCGTTCGCAGAACGCATGCACCGCCTGGGCCGTCTGGCACAGCTCGACGTCGGGATTGACGTGGAAGCCGGCTTCGCGCAGCCACTGCAGCAGCTCCCATTGCCCTGCGGCGTGCAGTCCGCGCTCGTCGGCAACCGCGTAGACGAACGTCGACAGATCGCGATGAGCCGTGATGGAGGGGTCTTTTTGGCGCAAGCTGCCGGCAGCGGCGTTGCGGGGATTGGCGAACGCCTGCTTGCCGTTAGCCTCGGCCGCCGCGTTCAGGGACTGGAAACTCGACTTCGGCATGTACACCTCTCCGCGCAGCTCGACGGAGCCGTCCGGATCGACCAAGCCCGCCATGCCCTGCTCGCGCAAGCGCAGCGGCACGTCCTTGACCGTGCGCATGTTGGCGGTCACGTCCTCGCCCGTCGTGCCGTCGCCGCGCGTCGCCGCGCGCACCAGACGCGCGCCTTCGTACGTAAGGGCTATGGACGATCCGTCGATCTTGAGCTCGCAGCACACCGGCACCATGCGGCCGAACGCTTCGACCACGCGGTCGAGCCACGCGTCCAACTCTTCCAAATCCATGGCGTTGTCAAGCGAGTACATCCTGCGCGCATGGCGCACGGGAGCGAACTGGTCGCCCACGTAGCCGCCCACGCGCTGCGTGGGGCTTGCGGGGTCGATCAAGTCAGGATGCGCCGCCTCCAGCTCGCGCAGTTCGCGCATGAGCGAGTCGAACGCCGCATCGGATATCTCGGGCGCATCGTTGGCGTAGTATAAATAAGTATGATGCTCGATTTCGCGCCGCAGCGCCTCCACGCGCGCCGCCGGATCGCTGGTCGCTTCCGCGAGCGCACGCTCGTCGAGCAGGGTTTGCTGTTCGTCTGCCATGGTCGCTTCTCCCGCCTTCGCCGCTATTCGGGAAGAAGGCCCCGATGAGTTCGGGGCCTTCGTTGGTATCGATATGAGATTCTACCATGCGCGCCCGCAGCGAACGCCGGCAACCTTATGCCATCATAGCCTTGCCAGCATTCCATCCGTAGAAGATCATCGACACGCCGCGCATCAGGACGAACACGGACAAGAACACGCTGAACGAAGCCGGCGAGAAGAAAAACGTCAAGCCGCACAGCACGCTCACCAGGCCGGAGAACGCCATCCAGCCCCACAGGGGAACGCCGCTTTTGCGGATCTTGAACGCGCCGACAACCTCGAACACGCCAAATGCCAGGAAAAACGCGCCCATGATCCACGGGATGACCGAGGCGAAGGCCAGCGGATGCAGCAAGAACATCAAACCGATCAAGATGTCCAGCACGGCATAGGCAATCACCCACCCCGACAAGTTCATGGCCTTATGGAACCTGATGTAGCTGATGATGTCGAACACGCCGGACACGAGAAACGCCGCACCCGCGATGGCCGTGATGGTCACAAGCGTCAAACCCGGTGCAAGCAGGAAAAAGAACGCACATGCTATGAGCATGATACCTGCGACAACCAGGCCCCAATCATGCTTTTTCGTCGTATCCATGGATGGCTCCTTCACAAGCGTTCCGACGCCCCAACGGCGTCGCTCGATTCATTGTAGCGCACTCGCATGCAGCGGAGTCGCTGTCAGAAGACCGTTTTCGCACTGTTGCGCGCCTGATTCGGCGAGCGATGCGACAGCCTGCGGAATGGCCGCGACAACGTCCTGCGCAACAACGCACACCGACGTCAAACGTGCCTCGGCAATCCGGGCGGCGCGGGCATGCAGCGACGCGGCCAGCACGCTTGCGTCGAACGCGTCCAACCCCTGCGCCAGAAGCGCGCCCGCCATGCCTGCCAGCACATCGCCCGTTCCCGCTTTCGCCAAAGCAGGCGTGCCTTCGCGCATGCACGCCACCCGATCGCCGTCTGAAATATAGGTGATCGGGCCTTTCACCAAGGCGATCACGCCGTACGAAAGCGCGATCAAGCGCGCCAGCGCGCACGGATCGTCCGCGGGCAGGTCGAGCGGCGCGGCCAAGCGCGCGGCCTCTCCCGCATGCGGCGTGACCACGGTGGGAAGCCCCCGAACGAAGCGCCGCTTGAGCAGCCGGCGACCCTTCGCAGACGAAAGCGCGTCAAGCCCGCCGCCGTCCACCAGCACGGGCGCCTCCGCGTGCTTGAGCAACAGGTGAACCAAGCGCGTCGATTCCGTGTCCTGCACATCGAACCCGCTGCCCACTGCGTACGCGCACGGCTTCCCCGGACGAGACGACGCCAAGGCTCCCGACTGCAACGCCGCGCGCGAGCGCACGACAAGCGAGTAGCTAGCGGCGCGCACCAGGTTCGCAGCCGACTCGTCGGTGAACGTTTCGGTGTAACCGGCGCCCATGCGCTCGGACGCGCACGACGCCAAACATGCCGCACCGGGATAGCGCGCGCTTCCCACCACGGCCACCAGCTTGCCGCGCGAGTACTTGTTCGCGTCATCGGCCGGCAACGGGAGCAGCGCGGCCAGCTCTTCCGGGGTATAGGTACGCACATCGTCCATAGCGACCGCCTTTCCAAGACGTTTCATGCCGCCAGTATACTCCAAGCGGAAACGACGTCCCGCACGTGCAAGCGCGAGCGACGCCTCTGCGCACAAGTGGCGCTCCATGCCCGCGCGCACAAGCGCGAGCCGCACCCCCGCGCACGAAAAACCGCCTTCGCTGGCAGGTTTTGACGGTTTGAGGTCGTTTGATCCGACCGGACGAACGCCCGCGAAGACGCAGCACAGCAGCCCAACGCTATGACCAGGGAAAATGAGAAACGCGGCGAACGCCAACGAAAGCGAGGCCCGACTCAACGACTTCTAAACGCAAAAACCTGCCAGCGAGGGCGGTTTTTCGTGCGCAGATCGATCCCCGCAGCGCTCGTTGGGCGCAGATCGATCCCAGCGACGCTCGCTGGACCCAAGATCGACCTCGGCAGCGCTCGCTGGACGCGAAATCGAGTCCGACGGCGCGCGCGGCGCCCAACGTCGGCCGCCGCGCGCGAACCCGGTTGCCGCACATCTTCAAGCAAGGCCAGAAGCGCCCGGTCAAGCCGCATGCGACCGCGCCCACGCCCGCATCCGCACCCCAAGCAGCCCGTCTACGAGGCGGGGTCGGCCTTCTTCGGCGCGTCCAGCTCGTCGAGCATGCTGCGCGCTTCCTTGAACTGCTTCGCCAGCTCTTCCATGGGGTTCACGCGCTCCTCTTGCGCGCGCACGGAATCCTCGGTGATGGCCATCGCGCAAGCTACCGCGTCGGTATGCGTGTAGGACAGCGACAACGGAAGCTCGCGAACGCCCTGCTCGCGCGCCACCTCCTTCGCACGACCCGACAGCACCACGTAGGGACGGCCCTTCGCGTTGCGCCGCACCTCGATGTCGCGCACGCCGATGCCCTGGGAGAACCCCGTGCCAAGCGCCTTCACCACGGCCTCCTTGGCCGCGAAGCGCGTGGCGTAATGCACCTCGGGCGCAGCCGTCGCGTCGCAATAGGCGCGCTCGTCCTCAGAGAACACGCGCGTACGGAAGCTGGGAGTGCGCTGCAGGATCGTCCGCATTCGAGCGATCTCCACAATGTCCATGCCCAAACCGACCGCGCCCTCCACGGCATCGAACATGCCGGCGGCATCGGACGAATCCACGCGTTTTCCCTGCTCCACGAACTCCCCTTCCCTATTCAACGGTCACGCTCTTCGCCAAGTTGCGCGGCTGGTCCACATCGCATCCTCGCTCGACGGCGATGGCGCGCGCGAACAGCTGCAGCGGCACGCTGGCGGTGATGGCGGAAAACGCATCGCGCACCTTCGGGATGTAGATGACATGATCGGCGTGCTGCTTGATCTCCTGGTCGCCCTCGGTGGCGATGGCCACCACCATGGCCCCGCGCGCCTTGCTTTCCTGCAAGTTGGAGATCAGCTTGTCGTAGACCGGGCTTTTCGTAGCTACGGCAATAACGGGAAAGCCCTCGTCGAGAAGCGCGATGGGGCCGTGTTTCATCTCGCCCGCCGGATACGCCTCGGCGTGCAGGTAGCTGATCTCCTTGAGCTTGAGCGCGCCTTCGTAGCTGATGGCGGCGCCCATGCCGCGTCCCACGAACAGCGCGCTGGCCGCGTCCTTGCACGCGCGCGCCGCCTCGTCGATAGCGGACGTGTCGGCCAAGATGCGCTCGACCTGATCGGCGGTGTCGGCCAGCTCGCGGAACAGAAGGCGCACTTGGTTCATCTTGAGCTTGCCCTTCACCTGGGCCAACAGCATTGCCAGAAGCGTCAGCGACACCACCTGCCCCAAGAAGGACTTCGTGGACGCCACCGCGATCTCCTTGTTCGCCTTCGTGTAGATCACGCCGTCGCTTTCGCGGGCAACGGGCGAACCCACCACGTTGGTAATGCCGAACACGCGCGCGCCCTTCACGCGGGCGTCGCGAATGGCGGCCAGCGTGTCGGCCGTCTCGCCCGACTGCGACACGGCAACCACCAGCGTAGTCGGCGTGATGATGGGGTTGCGATAGCGGAACTCGCTGGCAACCTCGACCTCCGTCGGGATGCGCGCCCAGCCCTCGATCAGGTTCTTCGCGATCAGCCCGGCATGGTACGACGTGCCGCACGCAATGACGTACACGCGGTCGATCAAGTTGAGTTCTTCAACGGACAGATCAAGCTCGTCGATAGCCAGTGCGCCGTTGACCAGGCGGCCCGCCAACGTGTCGCGGATGACGCGCGGCTGCTCGTGGATTTCCTTGAGCATGAAGTCGGGATAGCCGCCCTTTTCCGCCACGTCGACGTCCCAGTCCACATGCGTGATCTCAGGCTGGAATCGCTCGCCGCGAACGTTGAAGAACTCGGAGGATTCCGGCGTCAGCTTGGCGATGTCGCCGTCCGAAAGCACCGCCACGTCGCGCGTCGCGTCGATCACGGCGATGATGTCGCTGGCCACGTACGCGCCGTCGCCGGCAAGCCCCACCACCAGCGGCGAGTCTTTGCGCGACACCACGAGCGTTCCCGGCTCGTCGGAGCTGACCACCGCGATAGCGTACGCGCCGATCAGGCGCTCTGCAGCCTCGCGCACGGCCTGCATGAGGTCGTGGCTTTCGCGATACGCCTCCTCCACTAAATGCGGAATGACCTCGGTATCGGTCTGACTGGTGAAAACGTGGCCCAACCCCTCCAGCTCTTCGCGCAACTCGGCGAAGTTCTCGATAATGCCGTTGTGCACCACCGCGATGCGACCATTGCACGACGTGTGCGGATGCGCGTTCGCTTCGCTCGGACGTCCGTGCGTAGCCCAACGCGTGTGCCCGATACCGCAGGTGCCGGTGAAATCGAAATGCCCGAGCGTGTGGGCCAAACTGCTTACCTTGCCCTTGCGATGAACGACTTCGAGCTTGCCGTCTTGCTCGATGGCCACGCCGGCCGAATCGTAGCCGCGGTACTCGAGCCGCGAAAGCCCCTCGATGAGAATGTCCTGAACGGGACGACGCCCCGTATATCCAACGATTCCGCACATGACGATGCTCCTAACGCACGCGGGTCATTCGGAAAACGCCGCGCGATCGGGATTCGAGCGCGGCTCGAAGACGTTTTTGACGTGCGCTATTGTAATTCAAGGGGTCGGCCCAAAGCTGCGAGCGTCCGGCGTTGTTGCGAATTTGCTCAATAAACGCATCTTTCCCGAAGCGCGCGACACGTCTCCACCGCCGCTTCGCGCGTTCCGTCCGGCCGCTTTGCACGGTCGTTTCACCGGATGAGAAGCGCGCGCTAGATCCGCGCGAGAATTCTGCTAGAACGGCGGAAGGATCGGGGCGGAAACGCGCTAGATACGCGCAGGCCCCGCGCAAGAACCGTACTGCATGCGCGCTGGAGGCAGCGCACAACCGCGTGGTTTTTCGCTAGACGCACGTCATGAACCTGCTAGAACGCCTCGCTATGATGGAGCCACGGCATCGCGCTGGTGCCGCCATCGGCGAGAAAGGGAACGGCCATGGATCGGCGTCGCGCAAACAACCGTGCGGAAAGCGGAAAGGGCTTCGAACAGCTGAAGCCCTTTC
>NZ_DBFOSR010000081.1:0-20551 GCF_048427265.1 Paraeggerthella sp. | reverse complement strand
CTGTTGCACCGTAGCGGATGAAGGCCCCATGACAGAATCCGAAGGAAGCAGCGCTCCCGATGCGTCAAAGCGATATGTTTTGCCATCGATGGTCACGGCTCCGGTGGCCATCACACCGGATTCATTCAGATAATAGCGCTTATCCCCCAGATCGAGCCAGCCGGTCTGCATGGCGCCAGAGGCGGACAGGTAGTACCAGGCCCCGCCGTCCTTGAACCAGCCGCCGGGCCTCATCGCGCCGGAACTCTCAAAGAAGTACCGCTTGCCGTCCGATGCCTTCGCCCAACCTGTTACCATCCTGCCGGACTCGGAGTCGAGCCAGTACCAGGCCCCGCCCTGCTTGAGCCAACCGGTCTGCATGGCGCCGGAGGCGGCCAGGTAGTACCAGGAAGCCCCGTCCTTGAACCAGCCGCCGGACCTCATCGCGCCGGAGCCGTCGAAGTAGTACCATGTCCCGTCGGGCGTCTTCGCCCAGCCCGTGGCCATCCTGCCGGACTCGGGGTCGAGCCAGTACCACGTCCCGCCCAGGCTCAGCCAGCCGGTCTGCATGGCGCCGGAGGCGGCCAGGTGGTACCACGCCCCGCCCGAGCTCATCCAGCCGCCCGCGCGCATGGCGCCCGACCCCTCGAAGTAGTACCGATGGCCGTCCGAAGCCTCGGCCCAACCCGTGGCCATCCTGCCGGATTCGGGGTCGAGCCAGTACCAGGCCCCGCCCAGGCTCAGCCAGCCGGTCTGCATGGCGCCGGAACCCGCTAAGTAGTACCAGGCCCCATCCAGCTTCAACCACCCGGTCTGCATGGCGCAAGAATCGTTAAAGAAGTACCGTTTTCCTTCTATTGTCTGCCAACCAACAACCGCATACGAATTCGCGTCGAACCAGTATCTCTTCCCTTGAACCTGCTGCCAGCAGTTCGTAGCATACGTTCCATCCGCCAACCTCAGCTTCCAGCGACCGCCATCAAGCTCCCAAGCCGAAGAAAGTCTGTACGTCTCGGCGATCCCCTCGGCGTCGGCGTAGCCGAGCTTCCTCAAGAACGACTCGTCCTTCAGCTTGGCACTGTCGTCCCCGTTGGATAAGAAGGCGTGCTCCACGATGATTCCCACGATGCCGGCCTCACGGCTAGCCTCGATAACAGTGTAGTAATCTTGAATGCTTCCATCCGGATAATAAAATGGCCCTTCGCCATCCACGCGTTCGGAATCGCGCACCTTAATGCCACGGTCAGCCAACCCGAGCGCGGTCAGCTTCTCCAAGATCTTGCTAGAAAGACGCCCGCCCTCTTCATGGAGCCCCTGGCGATACGTGCTGTCGTTGGGATACCACACCTCAGCCCCCTGCGCCGAAGAAGCGGTCGAGGAATTGGCATGCAGGCTTACGAACACATTAGCGGCCGCCGCAACCGCACGATTGACGCGCTCGGTGAGACCCACCCTCTCGTCCTGTCCGCGCGTCAGATAAACCTCGACGTTCGCATACGCCCCAAGCGCTTCCTTGCAATACTGCGCAATTTTCCAAGTGACGTCCTTTTCGACCAGACCGCCACCCGAAGCGCCGGGCTCACTTCCCCCATGGCCAGGATCCAGGGCGACAACGAACTTTCCCGAAGGGGCACGACCTACGGGAACCGCAGACCGCCCCGTAACAGCAGGAGAGCCCTCGGCGGACAGCTGGACAGCCTCGTCGAACGAAGCCGCCTCCTCAAGCTGACCGTCTTCGGCAAGCGCAAAAACAGACACATCCGCAGCATCCCCTTCTCCGCCACGCGAGGACACCGAAGCATTCGAAGGCTCGACCGTAAACGCGTACGGCTCGCCTTCCCATGAAGACAAATCAACAGCCAACGAACGACCGTCGGACATCGTCGAAGCCCCCATCCGATCAAGTCGATACTCACCCGATTCCGCAAGCCCCACAGAAAAAAGCGCTGCGTTTCCAACGAATTCCGAAGCTGCCACCTTAATCGATTCGCCTGAAGGAGCAATCAGGGTTAATTCCGCAGACGACAGCGCAATCGACTCATCGTCAAACGCCACAACAACAAGCTGGGAGTCCCCCACACACGGAGAGCTTTGGTCGAAATAGACAAAACCTACGCGTTGATACTCAACGGAGTCGACCGCGACCGCCTCGGACGACTGCACGCCCAATCCGCCGTCTTCAGCCTCAGGAGTCGCTACAGTTCCATCCGCCCGCGAGTCCAAAGCACCCGACAAGTCCTCAGAAACGCCCCGTTCACCCGACGCCTCCTGATCAACAGCACCCGATGCGGCTTCGCCATCCTGAGGACGAGCGGACGCCAAAAGAGGCGCAACCGGAACAAGCGCGCAGGCGAGCGCCAAAGACAAGGATAGTTTTGCCAACTTAGATACAACCTGGTGCATAGCGCACCTCCGTACTTTAAAACAACGGTGGACCCTTTCATAAATTCCGCAATGATCGAGTATACCAGCAAACGACGCGCCAATTCCAAAGCACCTTTTAGATAGCGTATACTTAACGTGAACGATAAGAATAAGCGGAAGTCACACGCAAACCGACAAGGCAGGAAACCGTGAACCGACCCCTTCATCCCGTCTCTAAAAAATCTCAACTCGTGAGCATCGCTATAGCCTTGGCTCTTTTGTGGCAACTCGGACTCTCGGCATTCACAACACCTCAAGCTGCATTTGGCACGCAAGCACCTGCGCAGGACATCACGCGAATCCACATCCTACCATTCCCTTACACGGACGCCATCGTGCTAGAAAGCAATGGTCGTTTCGGTATAGTCGATTCCGGGGAAGACAACGATTACCCAGACGGCACTGATGTCCGCTACCCGCTTCGCCCAGGCGTCACAAGAGGAGAGGGCGTCGAGAACAGCGTGATCTCGTATCTAAAAAGCCTTGGGGTGAATTCGGGCAACCTCGAGTTTTACCTGGGAACGCATCCGCATAGCGACCACATAGGCTCCGCTGACGAGGTCATCCGGGAATTCAACCCCCGACGCGTGTATATACCAGAGTATCAGGATTCGTTCATATCAGACGAAACCCGGCTTTGGGACAATCAATACGTCTACGACAGAGCGATCGCGGCGGCGAAAGAAACCGGAGCCGTCCTCATTCAGAACCTCAACCCAAGCGCACCTATTGAACCATCGTCCAACGAGTCTGGCGAAGAAAAGGGCACTCTCAGCACCATTGGGAGCACGCCCGAAGCCGACGTGCTGGACGCCGCTGCAATCATCGAAAGGTTCGGAATAGACCCCACCGACCAACGAGATCCCTACAACTCCGAAACTTTACCCGAAACCGGCATCTCCGTAACCCGCCCGAATGACTCCAACCTTATACACGAGCACGAGCCCAACCCATCAACCACGGGAAATCCCTGCTTCGCACTGGGAGACATGAACATCGAAATCGTTAATTACGGGGACGATTACAAGTTCAATCCGGTTCCCGATGCAAATTACTTTTCCTGGGGCGTTAAGGTACAGGCGTACGAATCGACCGCATTCCTTTCAGGAGATATCAATAACTACGACGGGGACGAAGACCGGCTTGCAGGCGCGATCGGTCATGTCGACCTGCTCAAGCTAGCCCACCACGGATCCGTCGGATCGAACACACCTCGCTATGTGGCGGCGCTCTCCCCTACATACGCTGTCCAAACCGGGTACGGCGCCAATCTTCCCGAATACGTAACGAGTACGCTTGACGCGCTCCGCATCCGGTATTTCCCCGCACCGGAAGCCTCAGCAAGCGGTCTCGAAGCCGTAATAGCAACGTTCACTCAAAACGGCATCAAGCTCAACACCATGCAGGACGGCACAACGTTCCACTCATTTAACCATTCCCCGTACATGGCCGCCTATCATCAGGGTCTCAAACAAAAGCAGCAGGGATGGAGAGACGTTGACGATTCATGGTACTGGTTCGACAACAGCGCAGCGGCATCCGAAAGCACATGGCTGAAGCGGAACGGAGCATGGTACTGGCTCACCGAGTCCGGCAGGATGGCCACGGGCTGGGCGAAGACGCCCGACGGGACGTGGTACTACTTCGACGGCTCCGGCGCGATGAGGTCCGGCGGCTGGCTCAAGGACGGGGCTTCCTGGTACTACTTGTCCGCCTCCGGCGCCATGCAGACCGGCTGGCTCAAGCAGGGCGGGGCCTGGTACTGGCTCGACCCCGAGTCCGGCAGGATGGCCACGGGCTGGGCGAAGGATTCGAGCGGGACGTGGTACTACTTCGAGGGGTCGGGCGCCATGCGCGCGGGCGGCTGGATGAGCTCGGGCGGGGCCTGGTACTACCTGGCCGCCTCCGGCGCCATGCAGACCGGCTGGCTCGATCTGGGGGATAAGCGCTATTATCTGAATGAATCCGGTGTGATGGCCACCGGAGCCGTGACCATCGATGGCAAAACATATCGCTTTGATGCATCGGGAGCGCTGCTTCCTTCGGATTCTGTCATGGGGCCTTCATCCGCTACGGTGCAGCAGATGGTTGCATACTACAGCGCGCAGGGCGTTGCGTACCCTTCGTACAAGTACGCCACAAGAGGAGCTCCCACCATTTCCGATTTCTGCCAGGTTCTTCTTGATCAGGCAAAAGCCGAGAACGTTCGCGCGGAGGTGCTGTTTGCTCAGGCTATGTTAGAGACGGGCTGGCTGCAGTTCGGAGGCGATGTGGACAAGGGCGGGAGGATCCAGTGCAATTTTGGGGGAATCGGCGCAACGGGTAATGGCGTTCCCGGGGACTCGTTCCCTGATGTGAAGACCGGACTTTTAGCCCAGGCCCAGCATCTGAAAGGGTATGCTTCGACCGACCCGCTTAATCAACCTTGTGTCGATCCTCGGTTCAAGTACTTGACCGATAAGCGCGGATCAGCGCCGACGGTTGACAAGCTATCGGGTACGTGGGCTGCAGATAAGACGTATGGAGCAAAAATCATGGACTCCTTGGGTAGGCTGCTTTCCTACTGATTGAACTAATTCCAAACGAGTATTGCTTATTCGCGAATGAAGCCTTCCTTTTCGGAGGGCTTCATTACAATTTGTGTTCAAATTTTATGAAAGCACATATTATCTGAACATACCGTTCAAATCGTTTATACTATCTTGAAAAATGAACATTGAATGAATTAATTCACGGGTATGCATGAGAGGATGCACGGTTGATCACAAAGAATGAGTTTTCGGTGCTTGCTGCACTCGATAGGAAGCCGGACATGAGTCAACGTGCAATTTCTGCTCATGCAGGATTGTCGTTGGGGTCGGTTAACACAGCGTATAAAGCACTTTCGGACAGGGGCTTGATTGAGGCTGGGGCACTTACCGATGCGGGTCGAGAAGCATTATTGCCTTATAAGGTTGACAACGCCATTATCTTGGCGGCGGGTCTTTCGTCGCGGTTTGCGCCTATTTCCTACGAAAAGCCCAAAGGATTACTGTATGTTCGCGGAGAGATACTGATCGAGCGCCAGATTCGCCAACTGCAGGAGTCTGGCATCAATAACATAACGGTAGTAGTAGGGTATAAGAAGGAGTACTTCTTCTATCTTGAGGAGAAGTTCGGCGTATCCATCGTGGTCAACGACGAGTATGCTTCTCGCAACAATCATTCGTCTCTCATGGTGGTTCGCGAGCGTTTGCGTAACACGTTCATCTGTTCGTCTGATAATTACTTTGCCGAAAATCCCTTCGAACTGTATGTATGGAAGGCATATTACGCGGCTCAGTATCAATCGGGTCCTACAAAGGAATGGTGCATGCGTCTAGGGTCTGGTAATCGCATTGTGTCGGTTGAAATAGGCGGTCGTGATGCGCTCATTATGCTTGGACATGTGTACTTCGACAAAGAATTTTCCGGTACGTTTGCCCGCATTCTTTCAGACGAGTACGACGCCCCTGCTACGGTGGACAAGCTGTGGGAAGAACTTTATATCGATCATATTGCAGAGTTGGATATGGTTGCGCGCGAATACCCCGCTGGTACCGTATTCGAGTTTGATACGCTTGACGAACTGCGCGAATTCGATCCCTACTTTCTCAGGAACGTCGACTCCGAGGCGTTCGATAATATCGTGTCTGCGCTCGGATGCAGTAAAGACGACATTCACGATGTGTATCCGCTGAAACAGGGGCTCACCAACCTTTCATGCCATATTCGCGTCGGGGATGCCGAATACGTGTACCGCCATCCAGGCATTGGCACTGAGGGCATCATCGATCGTCGGGCCGAGGTAGTTGCTCAAGGAGTGGCGCGTGATCTGGGCCTTGATAGCACGTTTATTGTCGAAGACCCTGAAAAGGGATGGAAGCTGTCTCGCTTCATTCCGAATTGTCGCGAACTTGATCCTCGTGACCCTGCGCAAGTTAAACGAGCCATGGAAATGGCGCGGCGCCTCCATGGGTCAGGTGCGAGCGTTGGCCGGTCATTCGACTTTTTTGAAGAGGGGAAGCGTTACGAGCATCTGCTTGAGCAGAAGGTAAGTCGAATAGAAGTGCCTGGTTATGCCGAAATGGCTGCAAAGGCGGAAGAGCTCAAGCGCTTCGTTGATAAAGATGATACGCGTGTATGTTTGACTCATAACGACTTCTTCATGTTGAATTTTTTGATTGACGAGCAGGACGAGATGTCGCTTATCGATTGGGAGTATTCGGGCATGTCCGATTATGCCAGCGATTTCGGGACTTTCGTGGTGTGCTGCCAGCTTGATGAGGCTGAGGCTGCTCGTGCTCTTTCCTATTACTTTGGGCGCGAGCCTTCAGCGGAGGAGCGGAGGCATAACTTTGCTTTCGTTGCCCTTGCTGGATGGTGCTGGTACGTATGGTCGTTACTTAAAGAAGCCGAGGGCGACATGGTGGGCGAATGGCTTTATATTTACTACCGCTATGCGAAAGATTATTTGGATAAGGTGCTGGGCTGGTATCGTCGGGGGAGCGATCGAGGGGGAGTGTCATGAAGGGCTTTGGGAATATGAAATTTGGCTTGACAAGCGGTTTGCTTTGGGGTCTTGACACGGTGATTCTGGGCATGGGCTTGTCTATGGCGCCCTACGTCGGCACTGCTGAGGCGCTTGCGTTTGCAGCCATAGCAAGTGCTGCGCTTCATGATATATTTTGCGCAATTTGGATGTTTGTATACATGGGGGTTAAGGGTCGCTTGGGGGATACGGTTGCTGCTCTTAAGACGCGTAGCGGCAAAGCGGTTGTCCTTGGAGCGTTGCTGGGCGGTCCAGTGGGCATGACCGGCTACGTTATTGCTATTAACAACATTGGTGCGGGCTATACAGCTATTATTTCGTCGTTCTATCCTGCTGTCGGCGCCTTTCTGGCCTTCGTGTTTCTGAAAGAGCGAATGGCCCCCAAGCAGTTTGTCGCGTTGCTGGCGGCTCTTGCTGGCATCATCGTGATGGGATACGTGTCATCTGGCGGTTCCGAGTTGGGAAATCCGCTGTTGGGGTTGTTCGGCGCACTGCTATGTGTTTTGGGGTGGGGCTCCGAAGCGGTCATCTGCGCTTGGGGAATGCGCGATGATGTGGTTGACAACGAGACGGCTTTGCAGATTCGTGAGACGACATCGGCTCTTGCATACGCCATTGTCGTGCTGCCCCTGTTCGGTGCCTGGGGCTTTACGGCGATGGCAGCTCCTAGCTTCGCGACCGGCGTTGTGGCGCTAGCCGCTCTTGCAGGTACGATTTCGTACCTGTTCTATTACAAGAGCATCTCTTCGCCTATTGGCGCAGCGAAGTCCATGGCCCTTAACATCAGTTATTCAGCTTGGGCTGTTCTGTTTGCGCTTGTACTGCAGGGTACGGTTCCCACCCCGATATCCATTGTGTGCTGCATTGTTATTTTAGTGGGCACGGTGTTGGCTGCAAGCGATTGGAACGAATTGTTTGGACGTAAGGAAAAGGCTGACGTGCGGTAAAAGATTCAGGTGGAGCGGGTTTGGCGACTCTTCTTCGGTCGTAGGCTAGAAGGATGGTCGTCAAACCCGCCCCTTGTTTTACTGAAGCGGTTGTTTCGGTTTAGGAAATCTTCCTCAACGCATCGCACACACGGTCGTAGGCGTCTTGGGTGTCGGGCATCAGCTCCCAAGCACCGTCCATATCGCTTGCGTTCAGGACTTCGTTCATCTTGCAGGCTGCTCGGTACAGGTCCTTGAACGAGAGGTTGCCGGCCACCCCTTTGAGGGAGTGCGCCTCTCGCTGGGATCCTTCGATGTCTTCGCGATCCATGGCTTTTTGAAGTTCTGAGAAATGAGGATCGTCAAGAAACTTCACAGCAAGGCGAAGATACAGGTCCTCGTTGTTGCCGAAGCGCTCCATGGCCTCGACATAGTCGATGCCGCTTTTGGCAAGTTCAGTGTTGTCAAGTGCCATGCTCGTCATCCTTCCATCGCGTCGCGTTCGGCTTTGCAAGGAAGGAAGTATACCTTTAAGCGGCTGATCAGGGGGATCTTATCCGTTATTTGTCATGCGAACGTTGCTGGAATGCGACCAGCGGGTAGTTATGACCGCTCGCGCTCGTCTTCCACGAACACGCCTTCCTGCTTGAATACTGCAGAAAACGTTTTAAAGAAGATCTTCACGTCCAACGGAAAGCTCATGGTGCGCACGTACTCGACGTCAAGCGCCAGGCGATCGTGCCACGGCAGCGAATTGCGGCCGTACACGGCCGCGTAACCGGTCACGCCCGGTTTGACCGTAAGCTTCAAATGCTCGTCGCCAACGTAAAGCTCGGTTTCGCGGCGCAAGTCGGGACGGGGCCCCACTACGCTCATGTCGCCCTTCAGCACATTGAGAAACTGCGGCATTTCATCAAGCGACGTCTTCCTCATGAATGCGCCTACGCGGGTCATGCGCGGATCGTCGGCTCCGTTGTACGTGGAGCCATCCTCCATGACCAGATCGGGCGCATTCACCTTCATCGAACGCAGCTTGTACATTTTGAAATCCCGTCCGCCAACTCCCACGCGCGGGGCGTTGTAAAACACGGGTCCTTTGTCTTCGAAATGAATGAACGGCGCCAAGATGGCGATGATCAACAGGACGAAGGGCAGGGCGATTATGCCTACGACCAGGTCGCAGGCTCGTTTTCCGAATCGTGCGTACATCAGACGGCGCCCTTTGCTTCAAGGGCTTCGTAAGAGCGCTTGAACGTTTCCGCAACATAGCGTGCGTCGTCGTCCGAAAGCGAGGTATGCAGCGGCAGCGTCACTTCGTTTTCGAATTGAGCGAACGCGTTCGGGAAGTCGGCGATGTCGAATCCCAGATTGCGGTAGGCGGTCAGCAGCGGCAGCGGCTTGTAGTGAACGTTGGTGGACACGCCCTCTTCGGCCATGCGCTCGATCAGCGCGTTGCGGAATTCCTGCGATTTGCCCGTCAGGCGCACCAGCATAAGGTGTCCGCTCGATGCGAAGTCGTCTCCGTAGTGCTGCAGGATATCCAGATCCATCCCCTCGAAAGCCCGTTCGTACAAACCTATCAGTTCGCGGCGACGTTCCAGCATCCCGGGGTATCGGCGAAGCTGGGCAAGCCCCATGGCGGCTTGGATGTCGGTCATGTTGCATTTCCAGCCCGGAAAAGCAACATCGTACTCCCAAGCGCCCGCTTTGGTTTTCGCGAGGGCGTCTTTGGTCTGGCCATGAAGCGATTGGAGCATGAGGCCGTGGTAGAAATCGTCATCATCGAACAAGCCGGGGCGCCAGGAGAGCGCGCCGCCTTCCGCCGTGGTGAAGTTCTTCACGGCGTGGAATGAAAACGTGGTAAGGTCCGCGACCGAACCGCAGCTTTCGCCATGGTAGCGTGCGCCCAGAGCGTGAGCCGCATCGGCTACTACGGCAATGCGACCGATGGCGGCTTGCCGATCGTTCGCCGGCGTCCACGATGCGCCCGCGCTCTCGACCGCCTGGAACAAACGGTCGTAATCGCACATGCGACCGGCTATGTCCACGGGGATGATCGCCTTGGTGCGATCCGTGATCAGGCTGCCAAGCGCGTCGTAGTCCATCTCGTAGGAACCGGGGGCGGTGTCGCACAATACGGGAGTCGCACCTACGTGGCAGATGGGGGAGCACGATGCAGTGTAGGTGTAGGCGCAGGTGATGACTTCGTCGCCCGGCCCGATGCCCAGCGCGCGCAGCGCGCACTCGAGCGCAGCCGTGGCCGATGCCAAGCAGGCCGTGCGAGGGGCGCCCACGTACGATGCCAGATCTTGTTCGAGTTGCTTGGTTTTGGGTCCCGTTGTGATCCAGCCGCTTTTTAAGGCGTCCGTTACCTCGGCTATCTCCGCATCCGTGATGTCGGGGGGAGAGAACGGGATATGCTTCTTTTCGGTCAAGAGCGTGCTCCTCGTGTTCCGTGCGATTCCTCGCGCGCTGGTGCGATTGGGCGCGAGAAACCCTATTGTGACGCGACCTTGCCTATTTGGCGAGAGCGCTCAACTAAACATCACAGCAAATTGCGCAGCAGGGTTACGATTTCCCGATAGGATTGCGGCTGGTCGAATTCGCGTTCGGCTACGGCCCGTCCGCGCGCGCCCATGATCTTGCGCAGCGACGCGTTGCCGGCCAGTTCTCCTATGGCGTGCGCAAGGGCGGCTGCGTTTTCCGCTTCGACGTTGAGGCCGATTCCGTCGGAGCTTACCTTTGCGCGGAATTCCGGACTCGATCCGGTGTTGATCAGGGGATTTCCGCTTGCCAGGTAGTCGCCGATCTTGGTGACGATGCTCTGGACCGCCGACTTCACCAGCGAGTTCACCGTGATGTCGGACGCGCACAGGTATGCGGCCATGCTTGCGTAGTCCTGGTAGCCCAGGAAGTCGACAGGCGCTTCCAGCTGGCTGGCAAGGGCCTCCAGCTTGGCGCGATCCGGCCCGTCGCCCAGGATCTTCACGCGCACCGGCGGGTGGGGCCGCTCTTGAGCCGGGCCGTACGTGGTGCGCTCGGATGCATGTCGGGCGGCGTGCTCCAGGCGATCCTTCTCAAGAAGCGCCGACGCTTCGATCAGGGTGGCCAAATCGTAGCTGGCGCCCAGGGTTCCCGCGTACGTTGCCCACACTTCGCCGTCGGGCTTGACGATCTCGTGCGCATGAGCGCGTGCGCCTTCGTCGAAAGCGGCCAGGTCGTTTCCCACGTATACGGTGGCTTTGGGGTAGGGTCGCTCTCGATCTGCGGCGGGGCGGGCGGCGTATTCGTCGGAGGTGCCCACGGCTCCCGACAGCAGACGGTAGACGACCCGCGCATCGCGTGCGAACGGGTAGAACGCGATGTCGCTCACCACCGGAACGTTCACCACCATGCGCATGGCCTCGGGCCAAAGGTCGTTGATGTCGGCAACGAAGGGGATCCCCATCTTGTCGGCGCATTCAGCGCATGCGCGCGCGACGTCGTTCGGGGGAATTTCGGCGTAAATCAGGTCGTATTCGCCTGCCGTGCGATCAAAATGCGCGCGCAGGTTCTTTGCGGCAACGCGGTGGCTGCGAATGCGCGCCAAGTCCAGGTTCTTCGTGTACCCGGGCTCGTCGATGAACACGATGCGGTACGGAAGATCCTGGTAGCACGCCTTCGAGCAGTCTCGATGCGCTTTCTCCCAATGCTGGAACGACGACGTGATGAGGTCGACTTCGAACCCCTCGCGAACGAGCAGATCCGAAAGGAAGCGGAATCGCGTGTAGCCGCGCGTCTCGTCGCCGAGCTTCACGCCCATGGTGACAACGGCGATGCGCTTGCGGTTGCGGTTGCGCGTGCGCGCTTGTTTTTGTGTGGTATCCATGGGTCGCAAGTATAGCAAAGGAGTAGGGGAAATCGCCGCGGCTATACGGCGCTTCTTTGATCCTGCAGATGCACTTCGTAGACAGTGCGTCCGTTTACGGCTTCGCCCAAGGGTGCAAAAGACACTTCGTCGGTCGAGAATAACCCAAGGTCCTGCGTAGATACCAGATAGTCTGCTTCCAGCAATGCGACATCCGAGGGATTGACGTACAGCGTGAAGCTGTCGAATGCGGCGTCTCCGAAGTGAGTTTCGCCGTGCACGACTTCTATCGAAATATGCGCGTAGCGATTGTAGACGTCGTCGTACGAGCCTGTTGGGTCGAAGGCTCGCCATAGGCTCAAGTTGGGATAGACGTTGCACGTGTTGATGACTGCGGCGCCGCTCGTGGCTGCCAGATCGGCGTAAGCGGAGCTATCGTCTCCGGTCACCGCCCAGCGAGAGCCGGGATTCGCATCGTTGATCGCGCTCACGGCTGCGCGCGTTTTGTTCTCCAAGATGGGGGCAGCCCCTATTTGCACGGGGTTCACCAGCACGCCCATAAACAGCGCAAGCGTGGCCAAGTAAGCTACGAGGGCTCCGTCGGCTCCGGCCTTGCTGCGCAGCAACAGGTACATTCCTCCGATCAGCACGAGCGCGCATGCGGCGAAGCTCGCGGCATTGTAGAACCAAGAGAACGCTGCCGCTGACCCCGCCATGATCGCGCCGCTTGCGACGATCGCGACAACTGCTGCGGCTATACGGCTTGGCCGGACCTTCAGGAGCGCGAGGCCTCGTATGAGCAGGAGCAGGTTCGTCAATCCGAACGCGATGAACGCCTTGGAGTACAGCCCTCCCGTGCTCAGGCTCATGAGCGTAAGCTTTGCCAAAAATTCGGGGAAGCCGACGAAGCAGTACCAGCCCAGAAATGCGCTCAGCGCCAGCAAAGCGATGAGGTACGCATCGTGCGTGCGTTCCCTGAGCACCACCCAAAGCGACAGCAGGATGCCCAGGGGAAAGAAATCGTATACCGAGGCGAAGGCGTCGATGCGCAGGCTGTCGGCGAAGGACCGCAAGGGCGTGAGCGCGTCTAGAGGGTATTGAGCCAGCAAGGGTAGGGCTCCGCCGCCGCAGTCGGCTCGATGGCCCGGATAAGCGGTGCTCAGAACCGTTTGCACGGTGTCCCATGACTTTCCGAACACGTAGGCCATGCCGACGCAGAACAGAAGGAAGAACCCTCCAACGATAAGCGCGTCCTTGCGGCTCAGGCGGGCCGCCCGCCAATGCAGGGCGATGTAGACGGCTGCCATCGTGAAGAAAAGATACGCCATCGGCACCTGAAGGGCCGGGTAGAACGTGAGGACGAAGCATCCTCCGCATACGACGAACGGCAGCCCTAATGCGATGCGTACCCGGTACGAGGACGTTTTCAGGTATCCGGCGATGATAAGCAGCATGACCTCGCACGATACGATCATCTCCACGTATCCGTTGACATCCAGCCACCAGCTGATGACCGGCGCGAACGTCACCAGCAGCGCGAGCCCGCACGCCAAGCCGCGGCGTTGCCGCGCAACGAGCATTCCCACTTCGAACGTGCACATGAACAGCATGACCACGCGTGCGCACCAGAAAAAAGCAAGGCCTCGTTCCGCGCCGAGCAGCAGGTAGCCCCAATGGAAGGGCCGGAAGATCACGGCTGGGTCGGCAACGGGTTGCCCGTACACGATGAACATGTCGCTCGTTGTGCCGCGAAACGTTTCTCCGAAGTAGGGCCATGCTCCCGTGTCATCGAAGCCTTGCGCGAATGCCATGGACGTGTTGACCAGGAATTCGTCCGAACGGCACGAGCGCGCGGTTCCGAACAGGGTCCCGTCCCATCCGCTTCCGTCGTACCACATGCCAAGCGACGAACCCGATATTCCCAGGCACGTCCCGATTCCGATCGCCCCGAGCGCAATCGGCCAACGATACCTGTACAGAAACTCCGTACAGCGTATTCGGTGCGAGAAGATCAGGGCTGCCGCAGCCGTTCCCGCTATCAAGCCTACGCCAACGAGCACGAGGTTGTGCACGAGCGCGAGCCTTGTTGCACAGGAGAGGAAGAACTCGCTCGCCCCCGCATCGGCTTCGATGCTTTCCAGGTTCAGATAGAGAAACGCAAACGTGGTCAGCACGAGAGCGGCGCCGAAGCCGAAGGCCAGGGCGTGTACGCGGGTGTTCTTCACGAAGGGTCCTGTTCGCTTGAGATGGAGGTGTTCGACCATTATAATCTCAGGGCTTCGCGTTCGCTATAATGGTCGAACTGCTCCCAAAGGAAGGGACCGCTCCGATGAGGTTTTCCGTTATTGTTGCCGCCTTCAATGTAGAACCCTACATCGCCGACTGCATCGAGTCGCTGAAACGTCAGACGTATCGAGATTTTGAAGCTATCGTAGTGGATGACGCTTCGACGGACGAGACGCTGCGGGTTGCAAGGCTTCATGCCGGGGACGACGAGCGCTTCCTGTTTTTCGAGCAGTCCGAAAATGCCGGGCAGTCTGCTGCGCGCAACGTCGGGCTTCTTCATGCGACGGGGGACTACGTGTTGTTTCTCGACTCCGACGACTACTATCGCGACGATGCCCTGCAGGCGATCGCCGACCGTATAGCGGGTGATGATTTGGATCAGCTTTACTTCGCAGCGGAGACGTTTTACGAGAATCGCACGCTGAGGCGCACGCGTTACGAGGATCAGGAGAGCCGCGTTTCCATCGATGGGGTTATGTCAGGGGTCGATTTGTACGTGGCGTTCGAAAAGACGGAGGCGTTTCGGCCGTCGTCGTGCCTGTATGCCGTCAGACGTTCCGTAATTGAGGACGCTCGCTTGCGCTTTCGCGAAGGGATCATTCACGAGGACCTGCTTTTTCTCATGGAGCTTATGCCGCTGCCTCGACGTGCGGCGTTTTTCAACGAGCCTCTGTATCGCCGGCGGATGCGCGAGGGGTCTACCATGACTTCCGCCTTCAGCATGCGCAACGTCGATGGGCTGTTCCGCGTGCAGCAGGCCTTGCGCGCATGGATCTTGGAGCATGCGTCCGGGCAATCCCAGGATTTCTGCGATGCGTACGCCGCGCGCGTCTTCCATACGTGCGAAGTGGCCGCGCGCTACCTGTTCGAGATTTCCGAAGCGGACATGTACGCCTATCGCCAGGGGCTCAACCTGCAAGACCGTGTTGATTTCGACCTGCATATCCTGGAGTTGCACAAGGCCCTTAAAGGGGTGTACGACGAGCTTGAAGGGTCGCGCACGTATCGATTGGGGCGACTGTTCCTGGCGTTTCCCAGTTGGGTGAAGAGCCGTGTGATCATGCCCCAGGCGAAAAGGAAAGACCAGGAATAGAAAGATCTTCTCTCACCATTCGGTGGGGAGGGCTTTGCGCATGCGTCTTTTTATGGCGATCTTTTCGGAAAGGCTTGCCTGACACCAGGGCTTGAACTTTCCGTAAGGAAGGTCGGCCAAGGGCCCCAGCGGCCCCTGATCGGGGTTGTTGCCGGACCAGTCGTTCAAAGCGGAGGCGTAGCGCGCCATGTTTCGCGGATAGCCGGTGAAGTAGGCGGGCTCGTGGTCGGCCAGCTCCAGCTTCGGAAAACCGTTCGCGCCGAGATGCCGCGCTAGTTCATTGCGAACGGCTTGATCGGACATGGTCTCGATATTCCACAGCGTCCAATCGAGCGCCCAGTTGAGGTAGGGCTGGCGAAGGCTTTGCCATGCGCCGTCGGGCTGCTCCTGCAAAAAGCGCTTCATGCGGCACAGCCCTTCGTAGAAGGCGAAAGGGTCTCGCGTGCGCGAGTTGGACACCGACCCGCCGCGGCCTATGCGGTGCTCGATGAGCACTTCGTTGACTACGGCGATGCGCTGCGCCAGGATTATGGCCTGGTAGGTGAACAGCATGTCCTCGCTATTGGATAGATCGTCGGGAAAGCTCAAACCTGCGGAGCGCGCGAAAGCCGTGCGGTAGAGCTTGTCCCACGGCCAGCCCATGAACGCTGCGAACACGTTTCCGGGCACGTCTCGCCATGAGAACGAGGGGGTTTCGGCAAGGTTGGGAAGCTGACTTTCCTTGAGCGCCCAAGGGGCGGCGGTGCGCTCCCCCGAATTGTGATCGAACTGCACGATGTCGCATACGACAACGTCGGCTTCGCAACGTATCGCTTGGCCATGCAGGGCTTCCAGCATGGTTGGCAGAAACACGTCATCGCCGTCGAGCAGCATGAAGTACGGGGAATCTACAAGGGCAAGGCCATGGTTGCGAGCGCCGGCGGCTCCTAGATTGGATGTATGAACCACGCGGAAACGATCGTCTTGCAGAGCGAATTCGTTGGCGATGCGTGCAGTTTCGTCGCTTGATCCGTCTTCCACCACGATGGCTTCGAAGTCGGAAAACGTCTGCGCGGCAAGAGATGCCAAGCATTCTCCCAGGCATTCTTCTACGTTGTGCGCCGTTACTACGGCGCAAATGCTTGCGGGCCGCTTCGCCATGCGCCCTCCTTTCGACGCAGAAGAGTATAGCGCATGCGAAAGCGGCCCGCTCGTCCGTGCAATCTACTCAGCTATTCGGCGTCTTTCGCCACCAGCACGGGCACTTCGGCCGAGCGCAGCACGCCGTAGCTCACGCTGCCCAGCATGCCGCGCAGCACGCCAAGGCCGCGCGATCCCATCACGATAAGGTCGCAGCCGTGCTCGCGCGCGTAGCGATTGATGCCGTCGACCACGGACGGTTCGTTCACGGCGGCAACGGTCACGTCGTTGGGCAGGCCGTCAAGCATAGAGCCGATGGCCTTGTCCATGTTGGCCTTCTCGCGTGCGCAAGCGTTTTCGACCAGCTTGTCGTACGTGTTGGGATCGATGATGGGCTCGGGAAGGCTTTCGTACGGGTTCGCGTCAAGGCCCATGGCGGGCGGGAACTCGGATACGTACATGACGTCGATAACGTGCAACTTGATGGCGGGATCTTCCTCGGCAAGGCCCTTTGCGATTTCGAGCGCGCGCAGGGCATGCTCCGACGTGTCGAACGGCACGAGGATGTTGGTGAATTTCATGCGGCACCTCCTGGTTGGTGGCTTGTCCGATGGCTTGAGTGTACCATGGGCGCCGTACGTTTCGCGTGGCGCGAACAACGTGCCCTCGATTCGTTATCTGGTATGCCGGCGTGCGGCGATTCGCGCCCGGGTGCAGCCCGTAACGCGTTTGCAACAAGCGGCGGTATAATAAAGCTCGACCGAAAAACGCAGCGTCGCTTGCAGCGGCGAGTCACAAACGAGGAAGGTGCGTATGACCGCGAACCCCCAGCAGGATTTCGTCTTGAAGACCATCAAGGGCCGCGACGTCCACTTCGTCCGGTTCTGGTTCACCGACGTTTTGGGCACCATGAAATCGTTCGCTGTCATTCCCAGCGAGCTGGAGGATGCGTTCGCGGACGGCATGGGCTTCGACGGCAGCTGCATCGAGGGCTTCTGCCGCACGCAGGAATCGGACATGCTGGCTTATCCGGATGCCTCGACGTTCCAGGTGCTTCCCTGGCGCCCCGAGGCCAATGCGGTGGGGCGCATGTTCTGCGACATCCGCACGCCCGACGGCGCGCCTTTCGAGGGGGATCCTCGTCACGTGCTTGCGCGCACCGTGGCGAAGGCCCAGGATATGGGGTACGTGTTCAACGTGGGACCCGAGCTGGAGTTCTACTATTTCAAGGACGCCGAAGGCACCGAAGTGCTCGATCGAGGAGGCTACTTCGATCTGACCAGCCTCGACTACGCGTCCGATTTGCGCCGCGACACCGTGCTCACGCTTGAGAAGATGGGCATCCCCGTGGAGTACTCGCACCACGAGAACGGCCCGTCCCAGCATGAGATCGACCTGCGCTTCACCGATGCCCTGTCCATGGCCGACGCCGTCATGACCTACAAGCTGGTCGTCAAAGAGATCGCCATGAAGCACGGCGTGTACGCGTCGTTCATGCCCAAGCCCATGGCCGACCAGCCGGGCAGCGGCATGCACGTGCATCAGAGCCTGTTCGACCTCGACGGCAACAACGCGTTTTTCGATCCCTCCGATCCGCAGGGCTACGGGCTGTCGAGGGTTGCCAAGCACTACCTTGCCGGGCTCTTGAAGTACGCGCCCGAATTCTGCGCGGTCACCAACCAGCATGTGAATTCCTACAAGCGCCTGGTGGCGGGCGGGGAGGCTCCCATCTACCTTTCCTGGGCGCGCGCGAATCGCTCGACGCTGGTCCGCGTGCCGGGGTACCGTCCGAATCGCGAGATGGCGTGCCGCTTGGAGCTGCGCAGCCCCGATCCCGGCGCGAACCCGTACTTGGCGTTCGCGGTCATGCTGGCCGCCGGCTTGGCGGGCATCGAGGAAGCGCTCGAACTGCCCGATCCTGCCGAAGACCAGGGCCTTCTTGCGCTCTCGCGCCAAGACTTGCGGCAGCGCGGCGTTCGGACGCTTCCGGAAAGCTTGGGGGAGGCCATCGAGCTGTTCGCCGCATCCGATCTTATGCGCGCGACGCTCGGCGATCACATTCACGGCTACCTGGTGGCGTCGAAGCGCGCCGAATGGAACGACTACCTGGCCCATGTTTCCCCTTGGGAGCGCGATCGGTATCTGGCGGTGCTGTAGCATGGGCGCCGTGCGGCCTGCGGGGAATCGGAGGGGTTTCCTATGAGAAAGACCGTCATATTCATAGCCGACAGCCTGGATAACGCCCACAAGTTCCAACAGGTCCTTTCAAGCTTGGACGTGGCGGTTGTGGCCGGTTCGTCCGTGCAGTTCAAAAAGCTGCTCTCGCAGCACGCTTCGTGCGACCTGGTTATCTACGAGGCTCGCAGCGGCTCTTTGTCGAACGTGTCCCAGGTCGAGTCGCTTATGCTGGAGGAGGGAACGGCTTCGCTGCTGGTCATCGTCAACGAGGACCAGTTGGCCGATTTCCGCCTTCCCGTGCAGGTGAAAAGCGACTTCGTGGTGCACGGCGCCGGGCCGGACGAGTGCGCCGCGCGCATTCGGCAGCTGTTGTGGCCGGGAAACGAAGGAACCACCTCCGATGTTCTTGCGGTTGACAACATGACCATCAACCTTGCCACGTACCAGGTGACGATAGGCGGCGACCCGCTTGATCTGACGTATCTGGAATACGCGCTCCTTGCGTTTCTGGTTACGCATCCCGGGCGCACGTATTCGCGCGACGCCCTGCTGCGCCGCGTGTGGGGCTTCGACTACTACGGGGGAAGCCGCACGGTGGACGTTCACGTTCGCCGCGTTCGCGCGAAGCTGGGGCCCGACCTCGCGCAGCATTTGGAGACGGTTCGCGGGGTCGGCTATCTTTGGAGCGCGTGATCGCCGAGCTTCGCGCGCATCCCGCGCGATTCGGCTTGTAGGCGGCGCGTGGTCGTTTCCCGGTGGACTGCGCGGCGCGAGCGCTTGCGCTATACTAAGCCCTCAAAACACTCGCCGACGGAGGTATTCATGTCGAAGAAGATAGCAGTCATCGACGGCAACTCGCTCATGCATCGCGCGTACCATGCGGTTCCCCCCACCATGAACGCCCCCGACGGGCGTCCCACCAATGCGGTCTTCGGGTTTCTGTCCATGCTGCTGAAATTCATCGACATCGCGGCTCCCGACGCTCTCATCTGCGCGTTCGATGCGGGCCGTCCGGCGTTTCGCATGGAAGCTCTCGAGCAGTACAAGGCGCAGCGCCCTCCCATGGACGACGATCTGAAGGTTCAGTTTCCCATCATCGAGGAGCTTTTGGAGGCCATGGGCGTGCCGGTGGTGCGCATCAAAGGCTGGGAAGGCGACGACGTGCTGGGGACCATCGCCGCGCGCGACGAGGCGCTGGGTTACGAAACGCTGCTGGTGACCGGCGATAAGGACGCCTATCAGCTGGCTACCGACAAGACGCGCATCGTCACCACGAAGAAGGGCATCACCGACGTGGCCATATACGGGCCGGCGGAAGTGCTGGATCGCTACGGCATCAGTCCCGAGCAGGTGCCCGACTACCTTGGCCTGAAGGGCGATTCTTCCGACAACATCCCCGGCGTGCCCGGCATCGGCGAGAAGACCGCCGCGAAGCTTTTGCAGGCGTACGGCAGCCTGGAAGGGCTCTACGAGCATGTCGACGAGCTCAAGGGCAAGCAGAAGGAGCGCATCGTCGAGAACAAGGACGCCGCTTTCGCCAGTCGCGAGGTGGCCACCATCGTGCGTGACCTCGACTTCCCGTTGGATCTGGAGTCGTGCAGCTTCCCGAACTTCGACCCGGAAACCGTGACCGCGGCGTTCGAGGGCGTGCGGTTCAACGCGCACCTGAACCGCGTGCTCAAGCTGGTCGGCAAAGAGCTTGAAAAGAAGGCGGCGCCCCTCGTGGTCGAGCCGGTGCTCTTCGCCGCCGAGGCTGACGCGCTGGTGACCGCCGCCTTGGAGCGCGGCGAGACCCTGGGCGTGTCGTTCGTCGAGCCCAAGCAGGCGTCCCTGTTCAGCGCGGGGCTGCATTGCGCGGTCAACACGAGCGAGGGAACCGCGCTGTACGAGGACGAGGCCGGGCTGGAGGCATTCGCGCGGGTCGTGCGCGAAGGGGCGTTCGCCTCGCTCGACGTCAAGCTGGACGTTCATCGGGTGTACCCGCCGGACACGGCCAAGCGCGCGCTCGTTTCCGACGGCGATCTTTCGAGCATGCGCGCGTTCGATCTGGGGCTTGCCGGTTACGTGCTGAATTCCTCGGTTGCGGAGTACTCCTACGACGCTTTGCTGGACGCGTACTGCGGCGGCGT
>NZ_DBFOSR010000080.1:0-2679 GCF_048427265.1 Paraeggerthella sp. | reverse complement strand
CTGCGCGAGGCCAAAGGCGCAACGCCGGAGGGCGGACGATAGCGGATGGATCGACGTACGCCCAGAGAACCAGCGCGCAGGCAGGGAGGCGCTCCAAGGCAGCCGCGTCCGAATCGCGCACCCGATCGCCGCGAGGCTTCCGGGCGATCGTCGCGCCCGCAGACGGGCCGAGATGCTGGGCGTTCGCCGCGTTCGTCCCGAGCGTCTTCAGGCCGACCTGCTTCTTCCAATAGATCTCGAAGCAGAAGCGCGGGCGCCTACAACGCCCCCTCGCTTTGGACAAAGGATGCGCCGCGCTCCTCGTCGAGCGAAAGCCTCGTTCTGCGAATCTTGCGCGTTCTCGGGCGCGCGTTGCTTGCCCTGGTCGGCCTGCTGGGCACGGCTTTGCTCGCCCTTCTGCGCGCGACGATCTCGCTTGCGTCGCGCAGTCGCGTTGCGCTCGTCTGCCTGGTGGCCGCCGCCGTCATCCTTGTGGGAGGCGTTGTCGATTTCGGCTTGAACTACGGCAAGGCCTATCCGGGGGTTCGCGTGGGCGAGGTTGACGCTTCGGGAAAGACCGCAGACGAGATCGAGGCGTTGATCGATCAAACCTACGCCCCGCGCCTGGCTTCGAGCAGTGCGGTCGTCTACGCGAACGAAGATGCGGAAGCGCGCGTCAACGACGAAATGGCCGCAGCCCAAAACGCGGCGCTTGCCGAACAGCTTGCGGTCGAGGAGGCTCAGGCGAACAAGCTCGCGTGGCCGACCGACGCGTCGAGCCTAGGGGCGACGCTTCCCGCGCGCGCTCTAGCCGAAGAGGCTGTCGAGGTCGGGCGCAGCGACGGCGGATTCTTCGCGCGCATCGCGGCGCTTTTCGCCGGACGCTCGATCGACCCTCGCGCCGACTACGGCGCAGACCCTTTGGAGCAGCTTGCTTCCGACATCGACGCAACCATAGGAAAGCCGCGCGTGGACTTCAACGTGGCCGTCACCGACGGAGTCGCATCGGTGACCGAAGGCTACGACGGATCCATGGTCGATCGCGCCGCTTTCAAAAAGGAGCTTGACCGGGTGCTGCTGGCTCAGGAAAACGGGCAGGGCTCCTTTATCGCGCACGCGGAGCACGCGCCGCTGCGCATTGACGCTCAGGCTGCTCAACGGGTGGCCGATGCGGTGAACCGCGCCATCGGCGACGGGGCGCGCTTCGCCTACGGGGATTCCGCTTGGAGCGCTTCTGCGGCCGACATGGGAGACTGGATCGCAACGCGCATCGACGAGCGCGAAGGGGGATTCGCGCTGACCGCGTTCGTGGACGAATCGCGCGCAAAACCCTCGTTGCTCATGCATGTGGAAAAGATCGACAAGAGCGATCCGGTTCATGTGACCTTCGAAGCGAACGGCAGCGACGTAACCGTCAAAACGGACGGAACCGGCACCATGCCCTTGGTTTCCGATGCGGTTCGCCAGCTCAACGACGCGCTCTTCGGCGAACACGGCAAAGCTTCGGCGGAGCCTCAGGACTCATCGGCTGCAGACGCTGCCGTGCAAGTTCCCATTGCCGAAGGCCCGGCCCCCGCAACGCTGTCGTTCGACGAGGCCGTAGACCTCGGCATCGTGGGAACGATAGCGTCCTACACCACCGAGTTCACCACCGGAGTCGGCACCGAGAACCGCAACCACAACATCAACTTGGTTTCCCAGCTGCTGTCGAACTCCATCGTCAAGCCCGGAGGTTCGTGGTCGTTCAACCAGACGGCGGGGGAGTGCAACGAGGAGAAGGGCTTTTTGGGGGCCGGCGCCATCATAGACGGGCAGTACAACGATGCGGTCGGCGGCGGCATCTGCCAGGTTGCCACCACTATGTTCAACGCGGTGTACGAAGCCGGCTACCCCGTGAAAACCCGTCACAACCACTCGCTGTACATATCGAGCTATCCCGCCGGTCGCGATGCGGCCGTCAGCTGGCCCGATTTGGATCTCGTGTGGGAAAACGACGGCGCAAGCGATGTTTTAGTTCGTCTTTCTTGTGCGGATGGGTCCGTAACGGCTACACTGTATGGTGTTGATCCCGGCTACCAGGTCGTTTCGACCACGGGCGAATGGAGCGAAGGCAAGCACTACGCGACCAAGACAAAGGTCGACGAGTCGCTCGCACCCGGTTCGAGCTACGTCAAAACGCGCGGAACCGACGGACGCAAGATCACGGTTGTCCGCACGGTGAAGAGCGAAGACAGCGGCATCCTGCACGAGGACCCGTTCTATTCCGTGTACGATCCCGTGACGGAAGTCGTGGTGAAGGGCCCCGAGTCCCCAAGCGACGAGACCAACGCCTAAACGAGCGGCCCGCCGCTCGATATCCGTTTGCAACAGCAGGAGAGGTGATTCCCAAGGTGTACTACCAGCCCGAAATCGAGACCATGCCCTTCGAGCGGCTCCGCGAGTTGCAGCTCGAGCGCATGAAGAAAACCGTTCAACACGCCTACGACAACGTCGAGTTCTATCAGAAGTCCTTTAAGGAAGCCGGCATCGAGCCGGGCGATCTCAAGAGCCTCGCAGACCTGTCGAACTTCCCCTTCGTTGTCAAGCAGGACATGCGCGACGCCTATCCTCGCGGCTTGTTCGCCGTCGGCCAGAAAGAGGTGTCCCGCATCCACGCGTCTTCCGGCACCACCGGTCAGGCGACCGTGGTCGGGCATACGG
>NZ_DBFOSR010000079.1:0-7257 GCF_048427265.1 Paraeggerthella sp. | reverse complement strand
CCGACAACTCGGCAAGCTGGTGAACCGTATAGGTTTTCTCATGCGGCATGCTGGCCTCCTTCGCCTCCGGCGCTCGTCGATCGCCCGAGCACCGGAATACAGCATAAACCCTCCCGTAACGAGAGGGTCAAGCAAGAATACTCGAATATTTCGCCTTCCTTCAAATACTTTATTAAATATGGTATTATGTACTGAATAAAGTATATCGAAAGGAGCGCTATGCCCTCCCCGATCGCACCTCTTCCCGTCATCAGGCCTATAACCGATCTGCGCACGCAGCTCAACGACGTATGCACGCAAGCGACCGAGCTGCAAGAGCCGATCGTTCTCACGAAGAACGGAGTGGCCTCGTTCGTGCTCATGGACAGCAACGCATACGAGGCAGCCGAGCGGCGCAACCGGGTATACCTGGCCCTACGCGAAGCGGAGATCGAGGAGCAGTACCGCCCCGAAACCCTGTCCGCCGAAAAGTCCGATGCGAGGATGAGCGAGATATTCGCACTCTGGAAACTCGACTACGCACCGGTCGGGGACTGATCATGCTCGATCTTGCATGGAGGCCGCGCGCTCATCTCGACCGGGAGTCGATAGCCATCTACCTGGGGCTCGAATGCAAAAACCCGCAAGCCGCCTTTGCGACAACACGGCGCATCGACGCCGCAATCAAGTATGCGCGCTCCTTTCCCGATGCGGGCGGACGCTTCGCCATAGAGAGGCTTGACCACGGAGAATACCGAGCGGTGCTGGCGAATCCGTACATCGTGTACTACCGCTTCGACAACGCGACGCTCACCGTATACCGTATACTCCACCAACGTCAAAGCATCGATACGTACTCTCTGGTAGACCTGCCGGAATAAACCCATCAACAGCGCGGGCGTCATGGCAAGGAAGTCGGAGCAACGCATCATTCCCCATAAGGCGCATCCGCCGAAACGCGCAGCGCCCGCAACGCAATCTGAACTGACAAGCGAACGTCAGGATCGTCCAAATCGGCGCCAAGGGTCTCCTTTATCTTCTCGAGACGATACAGCAGCGTGTTGCGATGGATATAGAACTCTCGAACGGTTTTCGCTATGTTGCGATCGTTGTCCAAAAACGTTTTGAGCAGATGAGCATCGCGCGTGCCCCGCTCTTTGTCGAGCTCGATAAGCTTCTGCACGCCATCCGGAACGATAGCGTCAACCGTCGATCCCTCTTCGCATCGAGCGATAAGGTAATCGACGGCATAGTCCTCGAATCGATACGCCTCCGACGAAACATCCTCGATACGCCCCACCCGCTCTACAACAAGAGCCTGCCGATAGAAGTGCGCAAGGTTTCCAAATCCGAAAAACGACGAACTGAAAGAGACGATGGTGCCAAGATCCCGCACGTTACGCAACACGTCGGCTATCACCTCGTCGCGCGTATGCGCACCCGCGCTGAGGTCGCACACGATTAGGGCCCTTCCGTCGAAGAAGCAATGCTGGCGAGAATCATCGTGAGCTGTAACGGCTATGGCCACCCGTGCAATAGCGCTGAATTTGCGATCGAGCTTCCGCTCCCTAAGCACAATGCAGAAAAACCTGTCGTTGTCGCGCCACCCCAGCTTTTCCATAACTGCAGCAATCCGGTCATCCGACACGGTTTCCCCCGAAAGCAGGCTCTGGCAAATCCGCACGAAACGAGTGCTCTGCCCGGCATCGCCGATGCCCGCGGTTTGCAGCCCTCTCGTCAAACAATCGCCAAGCACCTTCACCAGCACGTAGTCCTTTTTACGGAAGGGCCGCACTATGTCGTCGACGATCACGCGGGCAAGCAAAGTCCCGTTCACGCGGCAATTGTAAAGAAGGCTACGAAAAGACAGCGAGTGAACCGACAGCTTGCTCCAGGTATCGCCGGTAAACAAAACAGGGTCTTCGGCGTTTTCCAGCTTGGCGAAATCGGAGTTCTGATTGAACGCCATAGCGGTTTTCCTCGGAACGGAAAGACCGCCTTCCCCAACATGCTGCCCGTATACCTCTTCGCGGTAGATTCGAAAAGCCTCCGTTTCCTCCCCTGGGGAAGGCAGCGCGTAGAAAAAGGGGCGGTAGGAAACGTCCTGCGCTATGACGGGATTTCCAAAGATGCCCACAGAGCGCGCGCCTAGCATATCTATGGGCATGTGCTGGTCGACAAGGGCGTGAAGATCCTCTTCCCACGCGCGGTAACGATCGAACAGGCGGATCACCGCGTTCATTACGTCGACGGGTTCAACGTCCGCTTCGGAATGCAGCAGGTTCAGCGCAGCATCTTTCCACGCTTTCGGCGCGGATCCCAGACACAGAAAAGAAGCCTTCGTGGACTTGGGAGGATGCAAGGCCAGCGTCGATGCGCTCACAACGTACATGACCCCTTCGTCAAGATGCCCCGGAAGCTCATCCACGAACTGGGCGATGCGACATCGCGCCACCGTTGGAGGGTCGACGGGGGTGCCCTCGAACCGCAATTCAGGTAAGTCCTCCTGCACGAAATAAAGATTCAGCTTCATACCGGCTTGTCCCCTGTCATCTTGGCCGCTTCCCGCAAGAACGATCGTTCCCTCGCTCTTAATTTTATATGTACATAATATACGAATAAGTACCGGAGATACCAACACTTTATCAATTGTCACTCACCAATGCAGCTGTATAAAATGCACAAATAATGCGTCTGATAGTCCTACACACTGAAAAGGAGGAGGGTGCGTTATGACGAAGTTCGCGAAGTCAGATCTCAAGTTCGTAGACTACGGAAAACCCTGGAGGTACGAGGAAGACGGTCTTACCGTCACAAGGGGAAGTGCGTGGTCCGGCCCGGGATGCCACCTTGGCTGCGGCGTGCTCCTGCACACCGACAAAGACGGAAAACTGGTCAAGTGCGAAGGCGATCCGGAAAACCCGTTCAACCAAGGGCGCCTGTGCATGCGCTGCCTGAACATCCAGGAAGTGACGTACCATGAAAAGCGCATCACCTACCCCATGATGCGAGATCCGAAGGACCGCGGCAAGGACACCTGGCGACGCGTGTCTTGGGAGGAAGCCCTCGACTACGTAGCCGACAAGTTCCTTGACATAAAAGAGAAGTACGGCGCCGAAAGCGTAATCTTCGCACAGGGCACCGGACGCGACATCGGCCCCGCAATCACGCGCCTGGCCTGGTCTTACGGTTCTCCGAACTACACGTGCATCCTCTCGGGCCTGGCCTGCTTCCTTCCGCGCATCGCCGGTATGGCCCTGACCACGGGGACGTACATGGTAGCCGATGCATCCCAGGGATGGACCGACCGCTACGACAACCCCGCATACGAGGTCCCCGAAGTCCTCGTGGTCTGGGGCAACTACCCCTTGGTCGCCAACAACGAAGGTTGGCACGGGCACTGGGTGGTCGACATGATGAAGCGCGGCACCAAGATCATCGACATCGACCCCAAAGTCACCTGGCTCTCGTGCAATTCGGCTCAGCACCTTCGAATCCGCCCCGGAACCGACGCCGCTCTCGCCCTGGGCATCCTCAATATCCTCTTCGAAGAAGACCTCTGCGACAACGACTTCGTCGACAAGTGGTGCTACGGATTCGATGAGCTCAAGGCACGCGCCGCCGAATACCCCGTCAGCCGCGTAGCCGAGATCACGTGGGTTCCCGAAGAGAACATCATCGAAGCCGCACGCATGATCGGCAAGGCGAAAACAGCATCTTTGCAGTGGGGTCTCGCGGTCGACATGACCAAGGAATCCCTGCCCGCAAGCCAGGCTATCGCCTCCATTTTCATGGTCACGGGCAACATCGACGTACCGGGCGGCATCATCCCCACGATATCCATCCTCAGCTACGCATCCGGCTGGGGCGGAGAGCTTATCAGCGACGAGCAAAAAGCCAAGCGCATCGGCCTGGGCAACTACCCCATCCTCCAAGCAGGATTCCAGATGTCGCAAGCCGACGAGCTCATCGAAACGATGGAAAGCGGCGAACCGTACGAGATCCACGGTTCCTGGCTGCAGCAGACCAACATCCTGGCATGCATCGCCGCCGATCCGGAGCGTACTCACAAGGCGTTCGAGAAGCTGGACATCAACGTCTCCGTCGACCTGTTCATGACGCCGACGGCGATGGCGCTGGCCGACGTGTTCCTTCCCGCCAACACGTTCCCCGAGCACGACAGCATTCGCTTGGGCGACGGCATCCAGCGCGGCGAGGTAATCTGCCAGGCCTGCAAGCCGGTTGGCGAAAGCAAGTCCGACATGGAAATCAACCTGCTTCTTGGCAAAAGGCTCGCACCTGAAGCCTGGCCCTGGGAAACGCTGGAGGAAGTGTACGACGAGCTTTTGAAGCCCACGGGATTCACCTTCTCCGAGCTCAAGGAAGTCGCTCCTATCTTCCTTCCCCTGGAGTACCACCGCCACGAGAAGGGCCTGCTTCGCGAGGACGGGCAGCTGGGCTTCCCCACCCCGACCGGCAGACTCGAGCTCTACTCGACCATCTACGAGTCGATGGGGTACGATCCGCTGCCGTACTTCGAGGAGCCCTCGCCCGGACCGGGTTCGACGCCTGACCTGATGGAAGAGTATCCGCTGGTTCTTACCACGGGCGCCCGCGTGTTCAACTCCTTCCATTCCGAGCATCGCATGATCGAGCGCAACCGCTCCTACACGCCCGACCCGACCATACAGGTTCACCCCGAACTTTGCGAGCGCTACGGCGTCGACGAGGGCGACTGGGTATGGGTCGAGAATCACCTGGGACGCGCCAAGCGACGCGTGAAGAAGACGCCCATCCTGGGCACGCGCATCGTCGCATGCGATCACGGCTGGTGGCTGCCTGAAAAAGACCCCGAGGATCTTTTCGATCTGTACGACGTTGCCATCAACAAGCTGCTCCCGTGGGGCGAATTCGGAAAGACCGGGTTCGGCGCAAACTACAAGACGAACATCTGCAAGATCTACAAAGTCAAGGAAGGTGAGTAACCATGGCTGAATACGGCATTCTGATCGATCCCGCATGGTGCACAGGCTGCCACTCCTGCGAAGTTGCCTGCCAGATGGAAAACGGCCTTCCCGCAGGTCAGTTCGGTATCAAGGTGAACGAGATAGGCCCTTGGGAGATTGCTCCCGACAAATGGCTGCTCTCCTACGCTCCGGCGTTCACCGACCAGTGCACCATGTGCCTGCTGCGCCGCAAGAAGGGCAAGGTTCCCTCCTGCGTGCATCATTGCCAAGCCAAGTGCCTCGAGTTCGGAACCATCAAGGAGCTCTCGAAGAAACTGTCCGATCACCCCAAGCAACTGCTTTGCTCCTTCGTCTAGAAGGGCGCGAGAAGAAAAAGGAGGACCGACGATATGTGCTTCAGGCCATCATCGCTCGATGTGAAGAAGAAATGCCCGTCCTGCGGGTCGCTCAACCCGTCCAAGAACGATACGTGCGAAAGCTGCGGATCCGAGCTTCCCGCTTCCGCAGCTCCCGGTGCCCCGGGCGCCCCTGGCGCTCCCAAAGCACCCGGCGCCCCGGGTGCGCCTGCAGCCCCTGGTGCGCCCGGCGTACCCGCGGCACCCGGCGCACCGAAGCCGCCAACAGCGTAAACACTGCATGACCCGAACGGGCCGCGTCGACAACGATGCGGCCCGTTCGCATGGAGCGCCGACTCCTTCCAACGGGCGACTCCGCGCGCAGTCGCCCGTCCCCTGGTAGACCTGCCGCGTTAGCGGCCCCGGCTACTCCGCGCGCAGCAGATCGCGCGGCTTCAAGCCGTTCTTTTTCGCCTGCGCATTCCAAGAGCGATGCCCGGCCATGCGATAGAGCATGCGCGGGAAGTTGGGCTCCACGAACATCGTTTCGCCCGACTCTCGCCGCTCGATAGCGCGAGCCAGCTCGTCCAAAGCGCGCCCCAGGTTCTTGAGGGGCCCGGTCCCCATCGGCGCAGCATGCGACATCTCGCCAGCCCCCGCCGCCAAAGCCCCGCCCCGTCGCATGCCGCATGCATCACACCAGTTCCACAGCATCTCGATGGCCAGCTCGTTCTGTCGCGCTTCGTAGAATCCGCTGTTCACGATCAGGTAGACCGTCGGCGTCGATCCTGTTTCCAAAACGCGCGCCCGTATCTGACCAAGCACTTCGTACAAGGCGGAAGGTATCGCGTCCGCATACAGAGGGAGCGCAACCACCAGGGCATCGCTTGCCGCCACCAACTCGGCGGTGCGCTCGTTCACGCCAGACGCCGTCGCCGCAGCCTGGCGCGTCTCCACGCGCAAGCTTCCACCCATACGATCGCTCAACTGCTCGAGCAGGTACGCCGAATTGCTCTTCTTGGCGCGCGGGCTTCCGCACAGCAGCACCACGTTCATAGCGCAGCCTCCTTCGCTTGCTCGACGTTCTCATGAAAACGCACCTTAACTTCAGAAACATTGAAGTTGACCGCATTGGCGCGAATGAAACGATGCGCGAGGTCGCGTTCCGCCTGCGTGCCGGGGCCGTAGAAATGAACCTTCTGGCGATACGCGTGATCGTAGCGCATGGCATGGTGCATCCGGCCGTCGACCATGCGAAAGTACGGCAGCAAGTAGCCGATCGACCGATCGAACACAGCCTTGACAGAGCGGGAGTAGCCGCCGTACACCAAAGGACCCACAACCACCACCGTGTCGCTTTCCCGCAAAAGCCGCGGCATCTGCTGGCATCGGTCGCGCAGCACGCACGTGCCCGGCGTTTTCAGCCAACAGCCGAAGCAGCCGATGCACATCCGAACCTCGGGCGTGGCCGAGAACAGCACGTTCCCGTCGGGAAAACCCTGCACGAACGCCTCTTCCCCCATATCGCCCGCATCGAAAATAACCAACCGCCTGCTCATAGCGTAGATCCCTTCTTGTTGGAAGTCGCAGCAAGAACGCGCTCGCCGCCCGCGAGCGACGACAGGCCCCTGAATGCCTCGTCAAGCCGTTCGTGCAGCTCTTCGTCGTCGAACCGCGCACCCGAAGCGAGCATGGTTGCCATACCGTGGGTATAGACGATCATGTGCAGGTACAACGCCCGCGCCGCAACGGGATCAAGCCCGCTCAGCTCCTCCACGCACCTCTCCACGTTCGGCAGCGCAACGCTGCGGTACACGTCCTCGAAGCTGGCAGCGTCCATGTGCGCGGTCAGGTACAGGAACCGGAACAGGTTGCCTTCGGTGCGCGCCAAGCGCAAATGGGAAAGCCCGTTTGCCGCAAACGCGTTCGGAGCGCGATGCTCGTGCTCGCGGTTGTACGCGGCAACCCAGGCGCGC
>NZ_DBFOSR010000078.1:0-2528 GCF_048427265.1 Paraeggerthella sp. | reverse complement strand
ATCGAGCTTCAGGGACAAGCGGGCCGTCTGATCCCTCGTGCCGTCGAAGGAGCACTTCACCGGATCCGATGCGAAGACGCTCTCGCCCACTTTCAAAGACGAAGGATCGAGCTTGAATACGTACGTTCCGGCCGGGTAGGCAAGCACGTAGCTTTTACCGAGCGCGGCCTCGTGCTTGTCGTCGACCTTCGTGCCGTCGTCCTGCGTGCCGGTGACGAGCACGGTCACCGATGCGGGCAGCGCGTCGCCACTGCCGTTGACGACGAAGCTCAGCTCGCCCTCCTGAGCGGGAGCGGCAGGCTGCTGCTGGACAGCCGAAGGATCGGGGGCCTCCTGCGGCGGAGCCTGACTGCCGCCCGCGAGGGCGCCGGCGGACATGACGAGGCCGAGCGCGACCGCGCACGCGGCCACGGTGAGCGTCGCCGTGGGGCGGCGCGGAGGCAAGGATGCGGCATCGGCGCGCTTCTTGTCCCGGTAGACGAGCGCGAGCGAGGCGACGCCGCACAGCACGCCGGCGAACGCGAGGACGCCGGTGAAGCACAGCAGGAGCCCGACCACGGCCAGGACGAGCGGCAGGTCGAGCGACTTCGCCCCCTTCTCCGGCTCCGGGAACACCACCACGCCTCCTTCGAGCGGTGCCGCCGCCTTCTTGCCGTCGGGCGCCTCGCGGCAAGGCGGCTCGTAGAGGGGCACGTCGGACACGGGCTCTTGCGCTTCAGGCTGCGGCGGCAGAACCTGGCCGGAAGCGGCGCCCACGATGCGCGTCTTGCCGGTCTCGGCGAGCCTGACCTTGCCGGCGTCGGGGTACTCGACGAATCCCTCCTTGCGCAGTTCGGCGCGGGCTTTCTCAACCCGGTTCGCGAAAAGCGGCGTCGCGCTGCCGGAAACGCAGTAACGCTCCTGTTGCGGAGAAAGGCCGAGCAGCTTCGCCACCTCGCGCTCGAGCGACTCGAACGACCTCTGCCGGCCGCTCGAAAGAGCTTTTAGCGCCGCTTCCTTGATCGTTTCCACACCGGGGATGTCGTCCCGCGAAACGTTTTCCCTCTCCCCCATGCCACCGCCCTTCTCGTAGGAAACCCCTTATGCCACCAGCGATTATCCGGTTTCGATTCATGACTATTCTAGCAAATATATAAGCCTAGCGATGATATTTTTCAGTTTGCAGGGCGGTCATGGCGCCGAAAACGCGTCCGGTGCCATCGAACCAACCCGAAAGTTTTGCGAGCATGGGCCCGTGACCATTCGGTAACGACGGGGGAACCGGGAGGCGTCGGCGGGAGAAACGCCGCATCGTATACGGACGTGCCCTTCGAGCGAAACTCGAACCGAAGGGCGCGAACGAAGGCCGGCAAGCGGGAAGCACTGTCGCATGAAGTCGTTTCTGCAGGACATGATGATGAACCTGGCACGCTGGATGCAAGGGCGCTACGGCAACGACAGCCTGTCGAACGGGCTGGTCGCACTCGGCATCATTGCGCTCCTGCTGTCAATCATCCCGGGGCTCGACGCGCTCTCGCTGCTCTCGTTCGCTTGCTTGGCCATCGCCATCTTCCGCAGCCTGTCCAAGAACTTCGCTCGGCGCCGCAAGGAGAACGATGCCTACGAGCGCGTCATGAAGGGCCCGAAGCGCACCTACGCGATAGCGAAGAAGGCTTGGGCGTACCGCAGCACGACGCGTTACTTCAAATGCAAGGGATGCGGTACCGCGCTCTCCGTCCCGCGCGGCAAGGGAACGCTGCGCGTCGTCTGCCCCAAATGCAAGAAAGAGACGACGAGGAAGTCGTAGGGCCGTAGGCGCGAAGCCGGTTGGACCTGAGTCACGGATTTCCGCGCACCTCACGCTCGCCGGCGCAACGACACGCGCAGCTCCTGCTTGAGGAACGCCGTTAGCCCGCCCCTGCCCACCACGCCCAGCTTCGCGCACACGTTGTGGACGTGCACCGTCGCGAACACGAGTTCCACGGCGATGGGCGTCCCGTCGTCGGGCGCGAACAAGCTGAAGAACACGCCCGCGCAGCACACGATCCACAGCGGCACCTCGCGCGTTATGAACAGCCGGCCAACCGCCTCGCCCACGAGCAGGCGGTACAGCGCGAGCACGGCAAAGCCGAGCGACAAGCACGCGTACGGAGCGGCTTGCGAAAAGCAATGCCGCTCGACAGTAAAATTAGTACAAATGTTCGCTATAATGTGCTATACTTCTCCTCAAGAAAAGGAGGGGTCGACAGCATGAACCTGGGGCATGAAACCGAGCGGATCGAGTTCAAGAAATCGACTTCCGAGCTCAAAGAGGCGGCCGTCTCGGTGGCCGCGATCCTCAACAAGCACGGGAACGGCACGCTGTACTTCGGAGTGAAGCCGAACGGCGAGGTGTGCGGACAAGACGTGGCGGAATCGACGCTGCGGGAGGTGAGCCAAGCGATCGGCTGCGCCATCGACCCGCGCGTGCATCCCGTCGTCGAAGCACTCGACGACGACGAGGGGCGCCGCTACGTGCGGGTGGACTTTTCCGGAAGCGACGCTCCTTA
>NZ_DBFOSR010000077.1:0-33450 GCF_048427265.1 Paraeggerthella sp. | reverse complement strand
ATACGCGAACATCAAGGAGGGAATCATGTCGAACCTGTCACGCAGGAACTTCATTGCAGGAGGTGCCGTTGCTGCATTGGGCGGGACGCTTGCGCTTGCGGGGTGCGCGCCAACGGGGAAAAGCGGTTCGGGACAATCGGGCGCTTCGGGCGAAGGCGCCCGCGCATGGACTGGCACGGCCAACGGCAAGGGCGGCGAGCTTTCCGTGGAGGTTGTCACCGAGGGTGACGCTATCGCCCGTATCAACCTGGTGAAATCGCGCGAATCGTACGGCGTAGGAACTGCGGCGATGGACGTTTTGACCGATCTTATCATCGACAATCAAACGCTCAACGTGGACATGGTGACGGGTGCCACGGTTACCAGCATGGCGTTCATGTCGGCTGTCTCCGATGCCGTCGATGCGTCCGGTATGAAGTCGAGCGAATGGAAGAAGCGCGATCATGCCGTTCCTGCCGAGCCTTCGGATTTGGAGGAGGCCGTTGACGTGGTGGTGGTCGGCGCGGGCGGTGCAGGATACGCTGCAGCCCTTACGGCTGCCGACGCCGGCAAGAAGGTCGTCTTGCTGGAGAAGCTGGGCATCACGGGTGGCGACACTATTCTTTCGGGCGGTGCCATGGCCGTTCCCAACAACTGGTTCCAAGCTAAAGCGGGTATCCAGGACAGCGTGGAGAACATGGCTGAAGACATGATCGTCGGCGGTGATCATGTGGGCGATCCGGCTCTGGTGAACGTTATCTGCAACGGTGCGACTGAAGCCCTGGACTGGTTGATCTTCGAAGGCGGTGTGGCATGGCAGCCTTACGAGCGCTTTTTCGGCGGTCATTCGGTAGCGCGCTCTTTGATTCCCGAGGGCAACGAGGGCAGCGGCATCATCTGCAAGCTTGAAAAGCGCGCCGAGGATTTGAAGAACCTTGTGATCTGCCGTAACACGAAGGCGGAAGAGCTGATTACCGACGCATCGGGCGCGGTCGTGGGCGTGAAAGCTACGAACCTTGTGACGGGCACTGCGCATCAATTCAGCTGCAAGGCGGTCGTTTTGTCGGCCGGCGGTTTCGGCTCGAACGTTGAAATGCGCATGAAGTACAACCCTGAGATGGACGAGAAGATCCTGTCGACCGACTCGGTGGGCGCAACGGGCGACTGCCACGTGATGGCTGAGAAAATCGGCGCGAACCTGATCGACATGCAGTACATCCAGACGTATCCCACGTGCGATACGCAGACGGGTGCGCTGCTCTACGTGGGCAACATGCGCCTGGAAAACCGCGCTATCTGCATCAACAAGGAAGGCGATCGGTTCGTGGAGGAGATGGAGCGCCGCGACGTCATTTCCAATGCTATCAAGAAGCAGACCAACGGCATTGGCTACATGCTGTTCAACCAGGCCGGTTTGGATGCTACCGATATCGCGACGGTGAACGCCGCAGAGTTCGATGGGCTGATGGCGCGCAACCAGTTGGTGAAGGGCGATACCATCGAAGCGGTTTGCGAGCCTCTTGGCGTTGATGCAGCCGAACTGGAAAAAACGGTTGGGAAGTGGAACGGGTACTGTAAAGACGGGAAAGATCCGGACTTTAATTACCGCGCCGCAATGCATCCTATCGAAGGCGGCCCTTACTATCTTTTGGCGTACAAGCCTTCCGTGCATTACACGATGGGCGGTCTGCATATCGATACCGACGCGCGCGTTCTGGACGACGCGGGCAATCCCATTCCCGGTTTGTTTGCTGCGGGCGAACAGGCGGGCCACAAGATGGGAACGAACCGCTTGGGATCGTGCTCGATTACGGATATCTTCGTGTTCGGTCGCATAGCCGGTGCGAATGCGGCGGCGCTCGCATAGCGAGTGATTGCTTAGAGGGTCCCTCCTTGCCCGCTCGGTGATTTGCGCCGGGCGGGCCTCTTCTTGTGTCGAAGGGCCGGTTCCTCTATGATTCCCCCATGAGAAGCGACGCGTTCAAAACAAAGAATTCAACTCCAGGGGCTTCTTCGGCGGAGGATTTTTCGATCTTTCCCAAATTCGATCGAGGCATTATGTTCGATAGCCTGGGGCTTTCATGCTACATAGCGTGGAGCTTCGTTTTTTGGAACGGCTCGATTCTGTTCGGCGATTTACGGCACGAAGTCCCTGTTGGCGAAGCTCAGATTCTGCAAAGTCTGTTGACGGCTGCGGCTGCGCTTTTGCTGGTGCTGCTGGCGCGCAAAATTGCTCCTTTGCGCCGCCGGCGCGTGCTGCTTGCCCTGCTCGCGGTGATTTCGAGCCTGGCTATCGTACTTGCTGCTTTTGCTGGCTTCGGCAAAGCTCCGATGGGTTGGATGCTGGTTGCGTTCGCTTTGAGCGGCGTCGGAAGCACGCTGCGCTTGGGTTGGGAAGAGCGCTTGAGCATGCAAGGAGTGCACCGAACGGCCGTGTGCGCGGGGACGGCTTACCTTTTCGGTTTTCTGCTGTTCGCGTTTGTCTCTTTGCTGCCTGAATGGCCTGCGTTGGTTGCTTCTGTGCTGCTGCCGTTCGGTGCGTGCGTTTTGCTGATGGTCGCCGATCGAACCGGGTCTTTGAAGGACTCCGCCGAGATGGACGTTTCGTTCGACTGTCAGGATGTTCGGAGTTTTCGGGCACGTGCGTCTTCCATCCCTTGGAAGCTGATGGCGGCCATTTCCCTAGCATTTTTCAGCTACGGCGCCACCAGGGTGAACGGCATCATGGGCGGCTTCGAGGCGGCTGCCGTGTTCCATGGCGCTTTGGCGGGTGCGCCTGCGCTGGCTTCGTTCGCGGCGATCGTGCTTGCGTACTTCTTCTATCGGAAAAACGCCATGCTGGCTTTTTATCTGGCGTTTCCCCTGATGGCGCTGGCTTCGCTGCTGCCTGCCTCGCTTGATCCGTTCGGCGGTGGCACCACGTTTTGCGTAGCGCTTGTGGGGGCGGAGCTTGTCAAGTACCTGGTGTGGTTCCTGCTTGTCGACTCCTTTTTCAAAGACGGGTTGGCGGCGTTGTTGTGCTTGGCCCTTATGCGCTTCGTGCAATGGACGGGAAGCTGCTTGGGCCAAGTTGCGGCGGACGTGCTTCCTACGCCGGAGTCCGTCTCCATTGCCGTTTTGCTGTCGCTTATGGTTGCGCTGCTGATCATCATGGGATCGCCCGCGTCGTTTAAGGGCGTTACGGTTGCCGAAGATGCCGCCAGCGTTTTGGAGCGGCGAGTTGCCCAGGTTGCCGCGCGATGCAAGCTGTCTCCGCGCGAGCAGGAGGTTCTTGCTATCTGGGCGACCGGCCATACTGGTGCGTACATAGAGAAGCGCCTGTTTATCTCAAAGAATACGGTCAAGACCCATCTCAATCATATCTACGCGAAAACGAATACGTCCAATCGCGAAGAACTATTGCAGCTTTTGGAGTCCGTCGACGTGAGATAAGCGACGAACCCGATCGGTGTCGAGGCGTGGCTGGAAAAGCGGCGACGCATCACGTGATCGAATGTTCTCTGCTTTGGTTGCGAAACTCGATTTTGCGGCCGAAGCCTCCGCTGTGTCGAATTGCCATCGATGCGAGCGGGCGCATGTCGATGACGGTTGAGCAGCGGATGGCAACCGTTGCACCTGGCGATCCGTCGAAGCTTGTGACGGCTTGACCTTATTTCTCCCGGTTGCTTTCTTGTTCCAGCAGGTCGATCAATTCTTGTTGCGAATGCACGTTGGCCTTGCGGTAGATGCTCTTCACGTGACTCTTCACGGTTTCATCGCCGATGACCAGCTCCTCGCGGATGTAGGCGCGGTTGCGACCCTTTGCCAGTAGGAAGAATACCTCGATCTCGCGCGGCGACAGGTGGCATCTGCGCGCCAGACGCGTGCCTGCCTTCTCGAAGTTAGACGTTGCATCGGCTTCTTCCATGGGCTTTACGAATCCCCATCCTGTACTGGTGGAGCCATTTCCCAGGGCGAACAACGCGATAATCAGAATAAAGAATATAACGAAGGCCGAAACCATGGCCATTCCCAGATCGTCTTCAATTAAAGAGAGCGTGCACGAAGCGGCTATCGAGCCAACGAATTGCCCCAATTGAATAAAGAGAAGCCCCCAGCATACCACCCACCCCGCAGGGACGTTTCTTCGCGCGGACAGAACCGGCCAGAGCGCCCATAGCACAATGTAGAAGTACTGGTACCCGAACTGATGCACGGCGGTGCCGATAACGTTCCACGGCTCGTGAAGCGGAAGAAACAGGAATCCTGCCGCCATCAGCGGCAGCGCTATCTGGTAGGTAAGATGGTCGAAGTCCATCTTGTACACGCTCATTGTGATGAAGATGGCGAGCGATCCCCCTACAATGGCAACGATATTCAATATGTCGCGTATGACGATCCAATCGTCTCCAACGGGGGCGATCAGTCCTTTCATGATTCCGAACGAAAGCCCGAAAAACGAGGCTACCGCGATCATGCGCACAGGCGGGCGTTCTTTTACTCGCGCGTTGCGGGTTCGTCGCGGCGGGCGCGGCACGCTTTGCTTGAAATGAAGGAAGCATCCCATGCTTATACAGGGCAGAAAGGCTACGATCAACTGGGCAACGTCGTTGGAGAGAAGGCGTATCAGCAGGTAGGCGAGCGCCGCGAAAAGCAGGGCGATCACGCTGTAGTGGACGGTTCGCTTGGGGCCGAGCGACGCGAACAGCTCTGCCCACAGTACCACGACGATGCCGCTGCCGATTCCCGTAAGCAGCGATCCCGCCAGGTAAACGCTCCAAGCCGCCGTTCCTGCCAGGGCGAGCGCGTCGTGGGAAAGCGCTAGGGTTCCAAGCATGGTCAGAATTCCCGCGCTATGGGGCAGGAACCGTATGTCGGCTAGCGGATTGCGAAAGCGCGAACATGCCAACAGGCATGCGATAGTGACCACGTTCGTCAAGAGGGCGCAACCCAGAGGGGTTCAAGGGAGAGCATCGCGATACCTTGCAGCCCGGATGTTTCTGCCGTCGGCGTCAGCAGCTTGCCCTCGCTGTAGAACAACGAGCTCCAGAACAAGCACCAAATCCAAGTCCAATGCGCGGCGAACCCCATAAGATCGGGCGTTCTCCAAAGCTCCTTTTTTAACGACGATGCCATTGAATCCCTCCCTGATGCGGTGCTGCCCGATCTCGCCATGGCGCGAGCGGACGGTCTCCCAACCGCGTTCCCCGCTCGAAATTATACGTCAGGGGTCGGCGATTTTGCTCCTGATCCGCTGACGGGACGTATCCCCCTAACAGGGGGAAATCACGTGCGACGAGCCGTTTTCCCCCTGATGACGGGATGGTGGCGGCTGGGGTTTTCGGTATGGTCGTGTCAGCGCAGCGGAGGGCTGCGCGCGGAGGGGTGCTGCTTTTCCTTCATCGGGCAAGGGCAGCACGTCTGCGCATAGCGAACAAGGAGGGTACCATGGAGGAAGAGAAGATGGGGAAGAAGGGCTTGTCCCGTCGATCGTTCTTGGGCTTGGGCGGTGCCGCGCTGGCGGGTGCGGCGGTGGCCGGGATGGCTGGCTGCGCCCCGCAAAGCGCTGGTTCGGCCTCGTCGGAAGGCGCGGGATCTACGGTTGAGGGCATGCCCGTGGCCGAAAGCGGAGCTTCGGCCGGTCCCGATGTGGCTGGCATGCACAGCTGGGAGATTGCTCCCGACGCTATTCCCGCGGACAAGATCACGAATACCGAAGACTGCGACGTCCTGGTGATTGGCGCCGGTCTCGGTGGATGCTGCGCCACGATCGCCGCGCTTGAAGAGGGTGCTAAGAAGGTTATCACCATCGACAAGAATCCCGAAACGGTGGTTGCTCGCGGCGTGCACATCGCTGGCTTCCATACGAAGGTGCAGCAGGGCTTGACGGAGAAGGGCCTGCTGGAAGAGCCTAACTACAACAACGTGGTGCGTCGTTGGATCAACTGGGCGCAGGGTCGTGTGAAGGAGCCGCTGCTGTGGGAGTTCGCGCACAAGAGCGGCGCGTGCTTCGATTGGCTGTACGACCTGGCTACGAAGAAGGGCCTCGAGGCGCTGCTGTGGGACGGCTACTACAAGGGCCCCGACTACACCGAGTACCCGGTCACGCACATCTTCTATCAGGCCGACAAGTACGAAGAGACTATCAACTTTACGTTCTACCAGGGCTCGGGCGTGGGCGACGTGTACGGCAACGCGGTTCTTGTTCCTGCGCTGTACGAGACCATTGGCGAACTGGGCGGAGAGATTCGCTGGAACACCAAGAGCGAGCGTCTTGTGCGCGACGGCGACGGGCCGGTGACCGGCGCCATTGTTGCCACGGGGAAAGATGAGTATGCGCAGATCAACGCCAAGTCGGTCATCATCGCTTCGGGCGACTATGCGGCCGACGACGAGATGTTCCAGTACTATTCGCCCATGACGGCGTACGCGATGGACGGTCGCTTCTACAATCCGCCCGACTGCGACACGGGCGACATGCATAAGCAAGCGCTTTGGGCTGGGGCGGCCATGCAGAAGTCCGAGCCGCATTCGGCGGTTATGCACCTTGACTTCGGTGCGGCCAGCTACGGTTTCTTGCATGTGAACTGGGAAGGCAAGCGCTTCAAGAACGAAGACGTGAACACCCAGTCCAAGAGCGTCACGAAAGCGCTGCAAACCGAGAAGGACGCTTGGACCATTTACGACTCTCACGGGCTGGAGCAGGTGAAGGCTCAGATGGACGCCGGCCTTGGCGGCGGATTGCAGTGGGGTCAGCTCACGCAGCCCGTGGGCGGAGAGTACAACCTCGAGGCTCAGAAGATCGTTCTCGAAGGAGAAGTTGAAAGCGGCCAGACGTTGAAGGCTGATTCGCTGAAGGAACTTGCGGAGAAGATGGGCGTGCCCGCCGAAAACCTTGAGGCCACGGTTGCCCGTTACAACGAACTGTGCGATCTGGGCAAGGACCTGGACTTCGGCAAGCGCCCCGAGGTTATGGGCAAGGTCATGGACCCGCCGTTCTATGCTGGAAAGCTTGTTGCTAGCCTGCTTACCATGTGCGGCGGTCTGCGCACGAATACCGATTGCCAGGTGCTCGATGCGAAGGATCAGCCGATTGACGGCCTGTATGTGTGCGGCTCGGCTGCTGGAGAATTCTTCGGCGCAGGCGATTACCCTACCTACGTGCCGGGCATCGGTCATGGTCGGTGCGTGACCTTCGGGCGCATCGCCGGCATCAACGCTGCTGGTGGCGATGCTGAAAAGAAGATTCCCAGCTTGGACATTTAGGCATATCCCTCCCAAGGCCGTCTCCCGCGGCCTTGGGTCCTTATCGACGAGCCGCCGCCCCTCCCTCCCTCCCTGGGCGGCGGCTTTTTTGCGAGCAGGGAAGCTGCGCCGCGTCTCTTTCTTCGAGAAGGATGCACGTTGGCCTTGCGGTGGGGCGGAGGTTTCCGTTCTACCAGAACAGTTGCGGCTCTTTCCGTTCGAGGCACTTCGATTCCAGCATGGCTATCAGCCGGTCGGTGGGTTCGCTTGAGAAGTACTTCGCGTCCTCGGGGCAGCTCTTGACGCAGGCGCGGCAGTGAAGGCACCCGGCGTCTACAAGCGCGGGATCGTCCTCGTCGATGATGCCAAGCGGGCAGCACGCGACGCATACGCCGCAATTCGTGCATGCGTCCGTGGTGATCGGGCGTACGTCGGCGCCGGGCTTGAGCTCCCGGTACGGGCGGTTGCCTTCGATGGTGGGCGCGGGCACGCTGCGCGACTGTGCCAGGCGCGCTCCCATCTGCGTGCCGAAACGCTGCGCGACGGCGATGTCGGCACGGTCGGGGCGTCCGGTTCCCACACGGGCTGTGAGCGAGTGCTCGCCGATGAACGCGCCTGCGGCCACCACGTTGAACCCCCGTTCGCTCAGCAGGTCGGCGGCTTCCAGGAGGGCGTCGTCGAAGTGGCGGTTGCCGTACAGCCCTACGATCACGGCGGGCGTGCCGTGGCCTTCCAAGTACGCGAACTCGTCGCGCAATAGCACGGGTACGCGCCCGGCGTATACGGGGAACCCGAATACAAGCACGTCGTCGGCATCGCACGAAACGTCGGTCGGGCGCTGGCGGGGCAGCGTGAGGTCCGTGGTCTCGATCGTGGCCGAGAGCGGTGCCGATAGCGCGCTTGCCACCTCTCGCACGATGGCTTTGGTAGTGTGCGTGGGGCTGAAATACACGGCGCGTACGATCGATGGCATAGCGGTTCCTCTCTTTTCGGAGCTTTCGATGATACTCCTTTTCGCCTCTGCATGTGACCGGGCGCGTCTCCCGCCTTGTTCTTCGGCAAAATACGATGCTCCATCTGATGCGGTGAAATGGGGCGTAGGTATCATGGAGCTTGCACTTGATTCAAGCGATACTAGGAGGAACCGATATGGGACGAATCGTCTTGCCTGTATACACCCCGCACTATCTTCCCAATGGCAACGAGGTTGCAGTTATGGAGACTTCGCGCGGCACGATTCGCGTTGAGCTTGCCGGCAAAGACGTTCCCGTGACGACGGGCAACTTCATAGAGCTTGCGGCGCGCGGATTCTATGAGAACTTGAAGTTTCACGCGCACAAACCCGGCTCTGTTGTTCTGGGCGGGTGCCCTACCACGCGAACGCTTGGTCCGGCTCAGGTGGATTCTGCAGCGCGCGGCTTGATCCGCGGCATTCATCCCGGCACCGGAGATGCTCGCTACACTATCGTCGACGAATGGGAAACGAACCCGAACAACAAGCATGTGCTAGGAAGCCTGTGCTTCGCTCATAAGTCCGAGCCGAATTCAGGTAGCTGCCAGTTCTACTTCTCGTTGTCCGAGCAGCCGGAATTCGACGATAAGTTCACCGTGTTCGGGCAGACCGTCGAAGGGTTGGACGTGGTCGAGCAGCTGACCATCGGCGACATCATCAAGAGCATCGTCATCGAAGGCGCCGACGACGATGCGTTGGCAGAGGCCATTTCCCATGAAACGCCTCGGCCGAAATCGGCTCGAGAAGTGCTTGAAGAGCTGGAGCGTCGACGTGCGGAAAACGAAGCTGCCGCTCAAAGCCAAGATGTCGTCGAAGCCGACGGTCTTCCCGTGGAGGGTCAGGCGTAAATTCGCTTGAGTGTTGTCGGGGCAAGCGAAGCGGCGGGGCGGGACAGGAGGATCGTCGATCTTTCCGTCCCGCCCCGCCGCTTTCTGGTTCGTCAGCCGATCTCGTAGCCTTCTACCAGGTCAATGAGCTCTTGCTGCTTGTGCACGTCGAGTTTGCGGTAGATGTTCTCGATGTGCGTGCGCGCCGTACCCTTCGCTATCTGCAGATCGCGCGCGATGATGGACAGCGTTCGTCCGTAGGCCAGCAGTACGATGACCTCGCTTTCGCGGGGCGTCAGGCCGAAGTCCTGCGCTACGGCGGCGCAGCGCGATTCCAGGCGGCCGGAAACCTCTGCTTCGGCGGATTTCTCAGCGTTGTCCGGACGCGGGCTTTCGGGCTCCCTATCCTTGCGTCCCGAGCGCATCGTGCCGGAAAGCTGCGTGATCACGCCTTCAGGCAGCACCATGAACGCCACGATCACCAGGCACAGCGTTGCCAACATGGCCACCGCGGTGATCTGAACGCTGCCGTCGGCAACAAGCGGATTGAGAACGCCTCCCGCCAGGTTCCCCAGCGCCATGCCAACGAACATGAACGCTACGCCCAGGCCGAAAATATGCAGGGCGTTCTCGTTCTTGCGGCGCGATACGTCGGCGAACAGGATCCAGGCAAGAATGTCGAAAAACTCGTATCCTATGTTGATCAACAGGATGGATGCAGCGGCATGCGTGTCGACAAATAGCGCGATGGCTACGAATCCCGCCACCATGATGGGCAGAGACAGTCGATAGGTGAGCGAGGGGTCGAACTTGTCCTTGAGCTTGGCCACGATTCCCAAGAACACCACGCCAACCACGATGATCGCGAATATGGCGCTGCCGCCTATGAACGCGAACGGATCGTCTTGCCGGGGCGCGGCGTCGAACAGACGGCAGAGAAACGAGAACGTCATGATGGAGAACATGAGCTTGCCAACGCCCAGGCCCATCTGATGCCGTTCGCTGCTGCTGCCTGCGGTTTCGCACGGTTCGGCAAGCGCGTCGGGCGTGGGTTTTCCATGGGGCTTGCCCGCGCTTTCAACAAGGGTTCGCCAGGAGCAGCCCGTTCGGTTTGCCTCGAACATCAGAAGGCCGAACGAAAGCAGCGGAATCACGGCGAATCCGACGAAGCTGGTGTTGTCGGTGGACATGGCCGTTACCAGTGCCGTCACGATCGCTGCAGCCGGCGATGCCAACGCGGCGAATCGCGTGGGATGCCCAGCGAAGCGATCGCCCCAGAGCACTTGCAGGGGGCCTGCTCCAAGTCCGCCCGCCACGAAACCCAAAGCGATGAGCGCTTCGTTGTCGATCCAGATGGCAAGGGGGATCAGCAGCCCGCTCGCCAGCAGTGCAAACGGGGTTATTCGAAACATTCCGACGCGAACGGCGCTCTCGTGCTTTCCCTGTCGGTTCACCGCGAACGAAACGATGAGCGCGCTCAAGGCTCCGAACACCAGATACATCCAGTGCAGCGAAGCGGTTGCGCCCGCAACCAAAGGTGCTCCCAGGCAGAAAATGATCCACGCGCGGCAGAGGCCGAATCCGATGATGGTAACAAGGTAGTCAAGGGTAAGGGCGTCCTTCGCCGCTTCTGCGGCATCAAGGCCGCCTTCCGATTGCCGCAACGTCCGGCCGGCTTCTTGTTGCGACGGCTTCGCTGTATCGCAAGCGTCTGCGACGCGGCGATCGTCTTCGCGTTTCGTGCGGTGCGGCATATAGTCTCTCCCCGGTGGTTATCGCCACGGGCGCGGCAGTACGTCCGCGTCCCTCTCCCGTGTGCATGAGCGTGCGTGAAAATGATAGCACTCATCATACGTAATTGTACCCCGCGAGCCTATCGGATTGACAATCCGATAGGCTGCTGACCTGCAAAATCCTATTCATCATCGGAAGGCGCGTGCAAAATCCGACAGCCCATCAGATGCGCGAGGGGGCCATCCCTCGGTACAGTTTGGCGAGTAAGGACGGGTGCTCAAACGGAGGGGCCCGTTCCACCGAGAAGGAGGAACAGTATGAGCAATGGCATGGAGGGCGGAGTTTCCCGTCGTTCGTTCCTGAAGGGCGCGGGCGTTGCCGCTGCCGCCGTGGCGGGTTCCGCTGCGCTGGCCGGTTGCGCTTCGGGTTCTACGGGCGCGGCAGCGGGCGACTGGATGCCCAAGAATTGGGATTACGAGTGCGACCTTCTGGTCATCGGCTACGGCGGAGCGGGCATGTGGGCTTCGCTCATCGGCGCTGACGAGTGCGGCCAGGAAGTCATCGTGCTGGAGAAGGCTCCCGAGCGCGGCGGCGGAAACAGTTCCATCAACAACGGCGAATGGACCATCGTCGAGGAGAGCGAGAAGGATCGCTTCAAGAAGTACATCAAGTCCTTCACGCACGGCAAGACCCCTGAGCCGATGATCGACGCTTGGGTCAACGAGTGCGCTCGCAACACCGAGTACGCCGACAAGTACGGCATGACCTACGAAGTGACCGAGGTTGCGCTGGCCGGCGCCATCCCCGAGTACTACTTCCTGGACGACAACGCCTACGAGGGCTCCTGCAAGCTGTCCTCCGTCGACGGCTTCGGCATGCTGTCCTTCCATGAGCTCGACGCCAAGCGCGAAGAGCTGGGCGTGCAGCTGTTCTTCGACTGCCATGACGAGCGTCTCATCCAGAACCCTGAGACCAAGGAGATCGTCGGCGCGTACACGATGATCGGCAACGAGGAGAAGACGGTCAAGGCTCGCAAGGGCGTTATCCTCACGCTGGGCGGCTTCGAGTTCAACGAGGAGCTGAAGAACGAGTACCTGAAGTGCTACCCCTTCAAGTTCGAGGGTTGGCAGTACAACACCGGCGACGGCATCAAGATGGTCGAGGACGTGGGAGCGAAGCTGTGGCACATGGACATGGTCATCTCCATGTACTCCATGTGGACGCGCGACCCGGAGAACGACTTCTCCATCCTGTACTTCATGCCCGGCTTCAGCTACTTCAACGTGAACCGTCTGGGCAAGCGCTTCGTGGACGACACGGCCATGGGCTCGCCGCACAACGGCTGGCACACGCTGCTGCACTTCGACGATGCCATCGACGACTACGATCGCATCCCCACGTGGTGCATCTTCGACCAGAGCTGCTTCGACGCCGGCAAGCTGTCCACCAGCCAGGGCGACTTCTTCGAGTGCGGCAACTTCGCCTCCGACCTGCCCGATTCCGTGCGCGCATGGGACGGCTGGAGCCAGGACAACAAGGCCGAGGTGGAAAAGGGCTGGATCATCAAGGCCGACACCATCGAGGAGCTTGGCAAGAAGATCAAGGAATTCGACCACTGGATGGATGTCGATACCCTGAAGGCCACGTTCGAGGAGTACCAGGGCTTCTGCGCGGCCGGCAAGGATGCGCGCTTCGATCGCGCGGCGAAGAGCCTCGTGGCCCTGGACGGCGGCCCGTATTACGCCATCTCGGTGTACCCCGGCTCCTGCTCCACGCTGGGCGGCCCCATGAAGAACGAGCATGCCCAGGTGCTGGATCCGCAGCGCAACCCCATCCCGCGTCTGTACGCGGCGGGCTGCTTCGGCAACTTCCAGGCGCACAGCTACGGCATCACCGGCGGCAACAACGCCGAGAACCAGGTGTGGGGCCGTATCTCCGCTCGCCATGCTGCTGGTTTGGACGCATGGGACGCGAAGTAGCATTCCTGTAGCAATCGCGCGGGCGCCGTCCTCCCCGGATGCGCCCGCCGGTTCTTGGTTCGGCCCTGCCGCTTTGCGCGGCGGGGCTGGATGAACGACCGCTCCCTTCGAGGAGCTTTCAAGACGAGATAGGAGTAACGCATGACCGTGCAAGCACACACCGCCGACAAGCGTCTTGTCGTGCTCGCCGTCCTCGGCGTCGTCCTCGCGCTGGCGGCCGCTATGTGGTCGCTGGCCGGCTGCGCGCCGCAGGAGGCTTCGCAGGCCCCCGCGCAATCCGAGGACAAGGACTCCGGCGCGACGGCTATGGACGGACAGCCCGTCAACTGGACCATGGAGTCCGACTGCTCTATGTGCCATACGGCTGAGGCCGAGTCCGCTACCGATGCCGCTTGCCCGCAGGGCGCGGCGCACGGGGCTCAGAACGTGACCTGCGTTCAGTGCCATACCGAGCAGGACGTTCTGAAGACCGAGCATGCCGACGTGAAGTTCGGCGACAAGACGTCCACGAAGGCGACCGTCGTTACGGTCGACCCCGCTACGTGCGAGTCGTGCCACGGCACGATGGCCGATGTTGCGGCTAAGACCGCCGATTCCAAGGCATTGACCGACGATAAGGGTACCACCGTGAATCCTCACGATATTCCCGCTGGTCAGAAGCATGACGCGAATCCGCCGACGTGCACGAGCTGCCACAACAACCATTCGAAGGCGCTCGAAAAGGACGCAATGAAGTATTGCGCTCAGTGTCACCATCGCGGCACGTTCGAGTGCGGCACCTGCCACGAGCTGCGCGAGTAGCCGGCGGGGAAGCAACCAAGCATATCCGCTTGTGGACGGCAACCCTCCCTCCCCGTCGCCCACAAGATAGTCGAAGACCCGGCCTCCTCCCTCGGCCGGGTCTTTCGCGTTGCGCAGGGTTGCTATACTGGTTGGAACAACGACGAAGGGACGGCCATGCCGGTGTTTCAATACGGGGAAGAAGAAACGGCGTACCTAGCCGCGCGCGACCCGCGGATGGCCGAGGTCATCGCGGCGGTCGGGCATATCGAGCGCGAGGTTCACCCGGACTTGTTCGCCGCTCTTGTGAACAGCATCGTGGGGCAGCAGATATCGACCAAGGCGCAGGAAACCGTTTGGAACCGCATGTTAGATGCCTTTGGTACGGTGTCTCCGGAGATCATTGCCTTGCGCTCGGAAGACGAGTTGCAGTCGGTAGGGATCACGTATCGCAAGGCCGGCTACATCAAGAGCGCCGCCGAGCGCGTGCTGGCTGGCGAGATCGATCTGGAAGAGCTGCACGGCCTGCCTGACGACGAGGTGTGCCGGCGGCTTTCGGAGCTTCCCGGCATCGGCGTGTGGACGGCGGAGATGCTCATGCTGTTTTCCATGCAGCGCCCCGACATCATGAGCTACGGCGATCTGGCCATTCAGCGCGGTCTGCGCATGGTGCACCACCATCGCCGCATCACGCCTCAGCTGTTCGCGAGGTATCGGCGTCGGTATTCTCCGTACGGAAGCGTGGTCAGCTTGTATTTATGGGCCGTAGCCGGAGGCGCGGTTCCCGGTTTGCGCGATTGGGCTCCGAAGGGGAAGAAGGGGTAGCGAGCCGGGCCTTTCTGTTCCATGCGCCCTTCGGTTCGGGTGCCGATGGCGAGCCGGTTTGCGACTTTCCGTCGACTTTGGCTTGGCGGTGAGCCTTGTTTTTCGATCCTGTTGACATCTCTTTTTCTTGGATTGCAAATTATGCTTGCTATCAGGCGCAACACGCTTCTATAATGGCGCGGGGTCACGTGATTTCAAGGGGATGTTTTCGGGTTTTAGCAACGGGGGAGGACGCATGAAAAGGCGGTCGCTATCGAAAGGCCAAGCGTTTCGCGGGTTCTTCGTTGCCACGGCGGCGTTCTTCGCGGTATTCGCCTCCACGGCTGTTCCCATTCCCCTGTACGCGACGTACCAGACGACCATTGGCTTGACGAATACCGAGATCTCGTTCACGATGCTCGCTTATTTGGGTGGTGTCATTCTGACGCTTTTGCTGGCGGGCCGTTTGTCTGACGCGCTTGGCCGCAAGGCTACGACATTCGTTGCGCTGCTGTTGGCGGTGGCTGGCTGCACGTTGTTCCTGTTCGCCGCCGATGCCGGCGCTATTTTGACCGCGCGGTTCGTGCAAGGAGTTGCCGGCGGTTTGGCTATGAGCGCCGTTTCCGCGCTTATCGTCGATTGCATTTCCGATTACCGGATGGGCTGGGGTTCGGCTATGGCCAGCTGCGGATCGATGGTGGGCATCATGCTGGGTTCGCTTGGCGTGGGGTTTCTCTATGGCGCCACGACCAGCACCGATATTGTGTACGGGGCGATGATCGCCGTTTTGGCGTTGATCGCTTTGCTTTTGCCGCTGGTTCCCGAGCCGCTCGAGAAGCGGGTTTCGTGGCGGGCGGCAACGAAAGTGCACGTGCTGGTTCCCCGCTCGGCTCGGATGCTGTTCTTGATTTCCGGGTGCGTCTACATTGCCACTTGGAGCGTAGGGACCTTCTTCCAGTCGTTTTCCGCTCCGCTCTCCGTGGAGTGCTTTGCCGCCGATTCGACCCTGACCGCCTCCCTTGTGTTGGCATGCGCTATGGCTCCGAGCGCGTTGGGCGGCCCGCTGACGGCGCGGTTGGCCCCTATGACCGCCTTGAAAGCGGGTGTGCTGCTGTTCGCCGTCTCCACTGTTTTGCTGGCGCTTCTTCTGGTGGCTGGATTCCAGGCGGCGTTTCTGCTGGCGGCGGTGGCGTTTAGCCTGTCCATGGGGATATGCGTGTCCACAACGTTGCGCATGTTGCTGCTGGCGGTGGATGTTTCCGAGACGTCGGCCATTATCTCGTCCATCAATTTGACCGCGTATGCGGGCACGTCTGCGCTGAGCATCGTCATGGGCGTGCTGGTGGGCATGTGCTCCTTTTCGGATATCCTGGCTTTCCTAGCCGTTATGACCGTTGTCGTGGCGGGCGTGGTCTTCGCTTACGACAGAAAGCCTGCCAAGGCCCGCTAGCGGTCGACTTCGTCCGAACCCCCCTTTTTTTGCCTTCAATGCGTGTTCGCCTTGCCTTACTTTCGGCTATTTTATGCGGTCTGCCTGGGGTAATGCTTTGGTTTCTTAATTGTTGATTTGCGCTATTTTTGCTAGGATGCGCCTCAACATCGCGCAGGACGTTGCAGAAAACGCTGTGCTTGCCGCATGCGAGGGCTGCGCTGCTTCGGATCTCGCACGCTCCCTTCGCGCTTGCTGCGCGTCTTGCGAATTCGGAATGTGCGATGTTGCTCGGCCGAATAAGCGGCCGGTTGAATCGAAGGAGTCGGCAACGATGGCGTTGAAGAAGGTTTTCTGCATGCTTGCGGCGGCTGTGGTCGCGTCCTTTGCGTGGACGGCGATCTTCGGTGCTGTTTCCGCGCAAGCTGACGAATGGAACGACGAAGAGACGCAGACCTCGACCTTGTACTTTGCCTGCGTCATGGCGCAGGGAGCCCAACCTGCTTTGGTTGACCCGGGGAACATGGCTTTGGGCGTGGAGGGCACGCTGTACGATGACGCCGGGGCAGTGGTGGCGGTGGCGTCGTCGTCGGACAACGGGTACCTGGTGTTCAAGGGCCTGGCATGGAACGGCACGTACACGTTCAAGGTGACGGGCATGCCTGACGGCATGTTTCCCGTGCGGCATCAGTACAAGGCGGGATCGGACGAATACCTGATCACGGTCACGTCGCAGGGGTGGGTTCTGGTTGACGGGAAAAGCGGAAACGCTGCGGCTCCGACTCCGTCCTTTCCCGGCGTGAACCATCTTGGGGGCAAAACCCCGTTCAAGCTGTATTTTGATCGGCTCCCCTCTGTTTCCAAGACGGTGAACGGTGTCGATCGTATCGAATCCGAACCTGGCGATGAGCTTGTATTCGAGGTTTCCTCGACGTTGGGGTCGGCGGTGGGGTATACGTTCAGCTTCCTGCCGGCTGCTGATCTGCGCATTGCCTACGATTCGGTTGTGTTGAGCGATTTGGTTGATCCTATGCTGCAGGTTGAGCGCGTGGAGTGCTTTCTGGACGGGGATCTTCTTGCGCCTGAGGAGTGCGCTATCGTTCAGGAGGACCGCGGTGACAAGGGGACGTTCGTCTCTGCGGCGCTGACGCGCGAAAAGCTCGCGCAGCTTGTCGTGAACTATCCGGAAGCCGCTTCGTCTCATGAGGTTGTGCTGAAGGTTTCCGCCGTTTTGAAAGAGGAGGCTCGGCATCCGATCGAAAACGAGGGGACGTTCACGATAAACGGGTACGGCGCGCATAGCAACGTGGTTGTCGTGGTGCCGTCGACGATCGATGTTCCCGCGCGCAAGGTATGGGAGGGCGTGTCGGACGACTTTCCGGCTGTTGCGTTTCAGCTGTTGAGAAACGGCGAGCCTTACGGCGCGCCCGTTGTGCTCGACGGGATGGAGGACGAGTTCGAGCTTGCTCCTTGGCAAACGGCGTGGAGGAATCTTCCCAAGGCCGATATGCAGGGGCGCCCGTTTTCGTATACGGTGAGCGAAGCGTTCGTGGATCCGTCGGTTGCCGCTTTGTTCGAGGTGGACTATGCGTACGGCACGGATGCGGATCCTTCGATCGTGGTGACGAACAGGGCGCTTCCGGTGGTTCCGGGCGAGCCGGACGATCCTGAGCCCGGACCGGAGCCGGAGCCCGGCCCTGATCCCGATCCGGAGCCTGGTCCCGATCCGAAGCCCACGCCCAAGCCCGATGCTCCAAGCGGCGAGACTCCGCGCCCCCTGCCCCAAAACCCGCAGGCCAAGGCAATTCCGAAGACAGGCGACGGCTTTGCGTACGCGGATGCTGCCGCGCTTGTGGCGCTGTCCGGGGCGGTTGCGACGTGCGCTTTCTTCAGGCGGCGGCACGGCGAATCGTAAGCCGAGCTTCGCTGTGCAGGCGCCAGACGCTTGCTGGCGTTTGGGCTCGGATTCGCGTTTGGCGAGTTCGGGCCCTTTGGCTTGGGGTTGAGAAGCGCAAGTAAAAAGGCCAGACGATTGTCTGGCCTTTTTGCAGTCACCTAGCAAACCCATTCTGCGACTGTTTGTGGGAAAGGATTGAGAATAGGGGTGTTTCTGCAACCGGCGTTACTTCGCATTGAAGCAGCTTTCTTGGTGTCGTAACGCTTTTTATGTTCGAGTTCGTAGTGCGAGCACAATGCCCAGGACCGTTCCATACATTATGCCCGAACTAAGGATTCGAGTGCTACAATTCTAGCATCACTGATGGAGCGGCATCGATTTGCTCCAATGATAAAAAGGGGGCTAGCTGGAAGATGTGGAAGGGCGTAAAGAAAATATCTGCGTCGGCAATGGCAGCTATTTTGGTTGCCATGTCGGTTCCGATGGCAGCATTCGCTGACTCGGCGAGCGACGATACATCGGGGGGGGGGGCTCTCCTCGAGGCAATTGATCAGGGATCCCCAGGTTCGGTAGAGCCTGAAGATCTCGTCTCGGATTCGTCAGCCGAGCATAAAGAAGCTTCTGACGAGGTGGCAAGGATCGCGGCCGAGGAGCCGCGCAACGCAGCTGCAACGACGTTGGATCCGCTCTCGCAGGTGTCCGCCGCTCGAGGTACTGTGTATGAAATTGCCAGCGGCAATGATGTCGCATCTGCTGTGGCAGCTATCGAAGCCTCGGATTCCGCCGAGGCGACTATCAAATTCACCGCAAACAACATTGACGTGAACGGATTTGCCGGCATTGCGGGCAAGCGGGTTGTGCTGTGCAGCACTGAAGGGCATAAGTTCACGCTCGACAAGATGGGCACCGAGCTCGTCGGCGACCTTGTTCTCGACAACGTACGCTGCTGGGGCGACTATTCCAAAGTGTTTGCGAACGGGCATTCGCTCGAGACTACGATCAATTTCGAGGCTGCAGGCAACACGATATTGCGATTGTTCGGCGGCGGCAGCGCAGGCAACGACGTGGCAGGCGATACGAATCTCGTCTTGCGCGGCGGTAGGTATACGGACGTGTACGGCGGCGGCATGGACAGCAATGTGAGCGGCAGTACATCCGTGACGATTGACGGCCCGTTTGTTCATGCGGGCGGTCTGTACGGCGGCGGTCATGCGCATGCTACCGACAAGGGCCGGGTTGGCGGAGATGCCACGGTAGCGGTGCGGCAGGGAACGAATGGCATGTTGTTCGGCGGCGGGCAAAACGAGTATTCTGTTGACAGCCGCGAGCCGGCTAGCGTTGCGGGTAGCGTGCGCGTCACGCTTGGCTACCCAGGTGCTCCTGCAGGCAGCGTGAACACGGGAATCGCTATGTACACCTACGGTGGATCGTGGCACTCTACGGTGGGCAACGTTGTGCTCGAGCTGCTGGACGGCAGCACGAACGCATCTACGGGCGGTGATCGAAATTACTTTGGTTGCGGATACCGAGATACGGTACGGGGCACCGTCAAGGTCATCGTCGACGGATCCGATCTGCGCTCCGACGGGCATGTGTACGGCGGCGGCAATACGGATAGTAATATGACCGCTGATTACGGGTCGGTGTGCATTCTGAACGAGAACAACGAACCGCATGCGCTTGAGATGACCTACAATTCTGCGTCCGACAACACGGATGGCGGCATGCAGGCGGGAAGCAGCGGTAGCATTCCAACCGAAATTAAAGGAGACGCGCTTCTTCGCATGGCGGGCGGAAACATTGCCTTTGCGATTCTCGACAACGGGGACGCTGGCGCCTGCGCTATTGCGGGCGAGGCGACGATACGGGTCACCGGCGGTCGTATCGCGCAGATCCAGGGAAACAAAAACGATGTTGGCAACAGTCACCTCGTTTACGATGGGTGCGGCTCAGCTGACGCTCCGCAAGAGAGCGGCTATGTGTATAGGTTCAAAGATGTGGCACTCGTGAACGCCGCGAACGTCCGTATCGACAGCGATGCATTCTTCCAGTTCTCAGGCATCCAAAGCCCGTTTTATTCAAAGCCCGATCTCTCAATCGGCGGCGCGAGCATGCTAACTACGCGCGATAGCGACACGCAGGTGTCGAAGGTGTCGGCAGACGACAGCACCTGGCACGCGCTTGGGAAAGTGTACGTCTACGAGGATTTGACGAGCAAGAACGGCCATTATTTCTGGGACAAGTACTTTGCCGTAGGGCAAGGGCATAAAAGCGACCCGGATCCTGCGCTATTCGATGCGTATCGAGGCGAGGGAGACGAGTTCGTGGGGTTGAAGGAAGGCACGTTTGTTAGTCGGTTCTACGGCAACGTCTCTCTTTCAGACTGCGATGTTGCGTTCATGGGCCCTGTAAACGTCTCGGGTAACTTTTCGGGCGGAAATTCCTTGCTGCGCCTTCCTGTTGCTACGGGCAGCAACTACACGGGCGGCGATGACTCTCCTGCCATCCCGCTCAATGTAGACGGCATTGCGACGGGTTCGCTTAGCGTACTTGCTGTTAACGCGAGCGATCGCCTGATTCCTTCGGCTCCCGCCCTCGGTGACAACTACGTTACCGGTTGGAAGGCGGATGGCGCTTCGGACGAAGCGTTTGTGCTGGCGAACGACGACGAGGCGACTATTGCGGCCGGTCTGTATCTCAAGCGCGTTGAGGATCCGGGCGCGAACGACGGTAGCTACTATATGTGGCAGGTGGCGAAAAAGCCCTCGTACCGCGTGACCTACGAGTTCGTCAGCGGCACGAAGGACAAGGGGCTCCCGCAGGAGGTGACCGACCTGCTCCCGATCGACCCCGCCTCGTACGCGCACGGCTCCACCGTCGCGGCCATCCGGCCGGCCGAGACGGAGGTCCGCACGGACGACGGCGTGTGGGCGTTCAAGGGCTACGACGCCGACTCGAAGGTGGCCGCCGGCGCGGTGGGCTTCACGGGCACGTGGGTCTTTAATCCCAACGCCAGCGTCCTGAACCGCGTCCCGGCCATATCCGCCTCCGACAGGGTGATCGCCGTGGGCGACGCCTTCGACCCGCTGGAGGGCGTGAGCGCCCGCGACGAGGAGGACGGCGACCTCACGGACAAGGTCGAGGTGCTGAGCAGCACCGTGGACGCCTCCAAGCCCGGCGTGTACGAGGTGGTCTACAAGGTGGCGGACGGCGACGGCGCCTCGGCGGTTAAAACAATCAAGGTTACTGTGCAGGCTCGCATGCAGGAGCTGCCCGGGAATTCGGATGGCGACTCGAACGCGGGTTCGCAGACGCCTGGGAATAAGTTGGTCAAGACCGGTGACGCATGGGCTTTAGGAGCCAGCGCCCTTGTCGGTGCAGTTGTTCTTGCCGGCGCCGTCCTTTTGAGCGCACGCCGTCTCATGAAGAACGAATCGGGACGCATTAAATAGCAAGTAGTGCGGAAAGGAAGGAAAAGAAAAGAAACGAGTCGCGGCGAGGAAACCCTGCTCCGTTATGCTCGAGCGTAAGGCGTGTGCTCTTGCATACCCGGAAAACGCTACGAGCGTCTAGACAGGGTCTCCCTGCCTCTCGTATCGAGGTTTGGGAAAGAGCTTAGGTTTGAGCTGCGATCGGGTGCGACGTGCGCGCATGCTGCTGCAGGAGGAGGGGCTATCGGGATGGGCCCCGGTTCTTGCGAAGTGGCATCCAGGTTGAGAATGAGCATCGGGCAACTCCGCTGAGACGGCAGGAGGTTCTTGCGCCACGCTCCCGGTGGCTTTCCGACGACCTCGTCCGGTATCCCATGCATCGTGTTTTGGCGGCGGGGAGGCGATGCCTTCTCGCCGCCGCTTTGATATGGAGGCGTGTCGCGTTCGACGTAGCCATAGTGAGCATCCTCTACGAAACGCTGGCGGGCAAGCACGCCGGCGATCGTTGGTCGTGATGCGGACGGTGGCGTCGTTTCGATGGAAAGCCGCCCTGGGTGCGCGCTGCCATGCCGCGCAGTGCGTCTTGGAGCGCAAAGACGATTGGGGGAGCTTTGATCATCGTGTCTTCTGTAGCGCGCTATTTTTCATAAATTTAGTATATATTTTGTACAAAATTATTCATCAATAGTAAAATGGCATCATCGAAAACACGACGGAGGGAGTTTGCCATGACTACCATGACCGTGTCCTCGTCCGAGTTCCGGCGCAATATGCCGAGCATTGTAGGCAAAGCTGAAGAATCCGGTGCGACGATTGTCGTCATCAAGAATTCGCGCCCTTGGTTCGAGATAAGGCCGTTGGCTCGTTCTCACGACGAAGTGCCAACGGAGGAAACCCTGGAGGCGCTTCGCGACCTCGAGGTCATGCGAAAAGACCCAAACGCCCCGGTATATCGCGACGTTAGCCAGTTCTTCGCTGATCTGGGAATCTAACGATGTACGGCATGCGTAAAGCTCCGGCCTTCGATCGGGATGTGAAACGATGCGTCAAGAAGCATCGGGATATGGGCGCCTTCAAAGAGGCAGTGGCTGCTGTGCTCATGAGCGATGAGGCGGTCATCCCTTTGAAGTACAAGGACCACGCTCTAGGCGGTGATCTGCAGGGAATGCGAGAGCTGCATGTCGGAGGGCGCAGCAGCGACTGGCTTATCCTGTACTCCATTGACGGCGATGTCGTGGAGTTCGTTCGTATAGGCACGCATGACGACCTGTTTAGATGATAGAAAAGGCCAGACAATCGTCTGGCCTTTAAAATTCATGGTGGGCGATGAGGGATTTGAACCCCCGGCCTTGTCCTTGTAAGGGACCTGCGCTCCCGCTGCGCCAATCGCCCGAAAAACGTTCCGCCTTTCGGCGGGTTCCCATTCTCCCATAGAAGTTGCCATTGCGCAAATCGTTTCGTGCATGTTTTGCCCGATCGGCACCTCTCTGCACAAGAATTCGATGTGAAGCCGTTCCTGCTCTGGTTCGGGCCGTCGTCCTGCGCGAGCAAGGCAGGTGGAAACAGCGCGGCGCGCGACGTCGGTTCGCGTCCCGCTGATTTCAACCTGTCGAAGCGGCGCGCGGATTCGTCTTGCATGGATCGACCGTGCCTGTTTCGGCGTCGCGTTGACCTGCGACGTTGGTTTTGCGCTAGATCCGTGCTAGATCTGCGCTTGATTCGAGGGGCAACCCTGCTGGAATGCCGTGGCAATCCCGCTTGAAACAGTTGTCCATAGTGCTGGAAGCGCTGTAGATCTGGACGGTTTTTCAAGGAGAACTGCGTCATGTATCTGCTAGATGAGCTGGTCATACTGGTAGCAAGGAACCGGATGGCAAGGGGGTCTCATGAAGCGGGGCAAGACGATGGCGGTAGGCGTGGCGTGCGGTTTGGCATGCGCGGCGTGCGTGCTTGCCTATACGCAAGGCGTGCGCGGCGAGGCGGACGCCGCCCGCTCCGAAGCGTTGGCGCGCTACGGAGGGGAGCAGCTGGAAGTATGCGTGGCGAAGCGCGATATCGCGGCGGGCGAGGTTGTTGACGCCGGACTGATCGAAACTCGCTTATGGGTTGCGGACCTTCTTCCCAGCGAATCCATTCAAGACGCCGAAAAGGCGGTTGGTCGCAAGGCGTCTTCGACCATTCTTGCCGGCGAGGTTCTTTCGGAGCGTCGTTTTCGCGATTCGGGCGCGCAGTTGGAAGTCCCCGAAGGCTTGACCGCGGTCAGCGTGCCGGCGAAGGACGTGCAGGCTGTCGGTGGCGCTGTCGCGTCCGGGTCGCGCGTCGACATGTACGCAACGGGAGGGGCTTCGACCGAAGCGATCGCCAAAGACGTGCTTGTGCTGGCTACGAGCGCAAGCGCTGCAAACGGTTCGTCGGAGGCCAAGATGTCGTGGATAACGGTGGCTGTCGAGCCGGAGTCGGTGCAGGAGCTGGTTGCCGCTTCGCAGAAAACGGAACTGTACTTCGCGTTGCCGGCGGAGGGGGTAACGACGTCTGTCGGCGATTCCGGTTCGAACGAAGGAAAAGGGGGCGAAGGGAAATGACGATGCCGTCGGTGGCGCTTTGCGCAGATGCCGCTTGCTTGCAGCATCCGGAAACCATGGGGCTTACGGGGGAGAACCTGCTGTCTCAGGCATGGCTGCGCCTGTTCTCCTCGGCTGAAGAGGCGCGCGCGTTCTTGCGCGAAGATCGCCTGGTCGATGAGGTGTGGGTGGTTTCAAGCGAGGATGTGGCGCCCGTCAACTTGGCGGCTACGCTGAAAAGCGATCGGCCGGACAGGGTTGTGTGCATGCTGGCCTTCCAGGAGTCGGGGTCGCTCAAGAGCCGCGTAAGCGCAACGGGGATCGATGCGTTCTTGACGCGGCAGGCATTCTTGGGCCGTTACGCGCAGCGCAAGCGCCGCGCGGCGGCGGAGGCCGTTTCTGCAGTAGGCTCGCAGGTCGAGGGGCCTGCTCGAGCGGGGGACCAGGCTTTTTCCGCAGCCTCGGTCGCAACTGCGTCCGCAACCTCAGCTGCGGCATCGGCTCCCGCGCGCGCTCTCCAGGATTTCGCGGCGAGCCGAACCCGGTCGTTTCCCGGCGCCTCGGCCGCGCCTGCCGCTGCTGCGCGTTCCGGTTCGGCGTTTCTCATGCCGGTGGTAAGCGGAAGCGGAGGGGCGGGCAAAAGCAGTATTTCAACGATCGCCGCCTTGCTGTCGCAAGGGCTTGGATTCGATACGCTGCTGCTCGACTTCGATTTGCAGTTCGGCGACGTGTCCGCCTTGCTGGGCGTTCGAAGCCCGTTGCGCATAGAAGATGTTCTGTCCGCTCCCGCCCGTCTTTCCGGTTTGCGCCCGGAGGGCCGCATGCCCGCCTTGCTGGCTGCTCCCGAGCGTCTTGAGGATGCGGAGGCCGTGGTGCAATCGGCGCCCCAGCTTCTCGACGAGCTTATGAAGCGGTTCGACGTGATCGTCTGCAACACCGGCGCCGCTTGGGCCGAGCAGCATGCCGTGCTGCTCGAGCGAAGCTCGAAGGCGCTCTTCCTTGTCGATCAGAGGCCATCTTCGCTGCGCGCCTGCCAGCATGCGCTTGATTTGTGCGTACGGTGCGGCATCGCCACCAGCCCATTTCTCTTCGCGCTGAATCGTTGCGCCAAGAACGCTCCGCTCACGTTCATCGACGTGTCGTGCGCGCTGCAGGGCGCTCATGTTGCGGAGGTGAAAAACGGCGGGCGGGACGTCGAGGAGCTGCTGGGCGCGGGTATGCCCCTTGACCTGCTTGAATCGAAGAATGACCTGTGCACGAGCCTTGAGCGGCTGCTGCTCGAAGTGCTTCCCAATGCAAGCGCCGCTGCGAGCGAGAGCTTGTTCGGCGCGCGCGGTTCGGGGCTGCGGCTACTGAAGGGAAGGCGCTCGCGGGGAGGAAAGCGAGGGTCGTCATGTCTTTGAGGGGTCGCGTGCTTGCCGTAGATGGAGGATGCGCTCGAAAGGACCGCGTTCGTCCGTTTGGCCTGGAAGATTTGAGAAGCCAGATCCAGCGGTACGTTTCGATAGACGACATCGCTTCGATGATGGCTGAAAATCCCGGCCGAGCTCGCAACGAGTTGAAGTGCGCTTGCCGTCAATCGTTCGAGGACTCGTCGTGGGCATCGCTTTCCGAGGATCGTCGCCGCACCTTGGTCGAGCAACTGGTTGACGAGGTGTTCGGGTTCGGTCCGCTTCAACCGCTGCTTGCTGACGACAAGGTCACTGAGATCATGGTGAACGGGCCCGACAGCGTGTATTTCGAGCGCGACGGCAAGCTGCACCGCAGCGATCAGCGCTTTGCGAGCGTCGATCAGCTGCGGGCGTTGATCGATCGCATCTTGGGTCCGCTCGGGCGGCGCGTCGACGAAGCGTCGCCGCTGGTGAACGCGCGCTTGCCCGAGGGGCATCGCGTGCATGTGGTGATACCTCCGCTTGCGCTCGACGGACCCGTTATGACCGTGCGCAAGTTCACCAAACGCGTCATGAAGCTTGAGGACATGGTTGCGCAAGGGTCTTTCGATCAGGTTATGCGGCAATGCTTGGTGTGGGCCGTTTGCGCGCGCAAGAGCATCGCCGTGTCTGGGGGCACCGGCAGCGGCAAGACCACGTTGCTCAACGCGCTTTCGTGCGTGCTTCCGCAAAGCGAGCGCATCATAACCATCGAGGATTCTGCGGAGCTTCGGTTCCTCGAGCATCCGCACGTGGTTCGCTTGGAAGCTCGTCCCCGTTCTGCGGAGGGCACGGGCGAGGTGCCCATTCGCGAACTGGTCATCAACGCGCTGCGAATGAGGCCCGACCGGATTGTGGTGGGCGAATGCCGCGGGGCGGAAGCGATCGACATGCTGCAGGCCATGAACACGGGTCATTCCGGGTCGCTAACCACCCTGCATGCGAATTCCCCGGCCGACGTCGTGTCGCGGCTGACCACGATGGTTCGCTACGCGGTGGACCTTCCGGTTGACGTGATCGAGTCGAACGTGGCAAGCGCCTTCGACGTCGTTGTGCAGACGACGCGCTCCTTGGATGGGCGTCGATTCGTTTCAGAGGTGGCTGAACTTGAGTTCGACCAGGAACGGCGTCGTTGCGAGGTGCATACGTTGTTCAAACGCGAAGCCTCGTCAGACGCGGGCGCGTGGTCGGCTCCTCCTCGGTGGCTTGAGCAGCTGCCGCGCATGGGCGTTGCCGATTGGAAGGAGGTTGAGCGGTGGAGGTCTATGGCGTGCTTGGCGGCGTAGGGGCGCTTGCGGCATTCGGGTTCGGGCTTTCCACGGTGCTCGCGGCCGGCGCCCGCCCGCTTGCTCCAGCCTTCGGATCCGCTTCGGTTGTGCCTCGGGGAAGAACGGGTCGTTTGGCGTGGCGGTTGAGAAACGGGGTTCGGTGGGCGCGTCCCGCTTCCCGGTGGCTGTTACGGCGTCCCGGCTTGGAGGATTTGGCCAAGGAGGCGGTTTGGGTTGCTCGGGCTCGTGGTTTTTCAGCCTCCGAGGAATCCTTGCTTTCCGTGTTCGTGGTATGGGCGGGCGCGTTTGCGGCGGCTTTGAGCTTGGCGACGTCTTCTTGGGCGTTCGGCGCGGCGGTTTCGGCGTGTTCGTGCGCAGTTGCTGCTGCCCGGTTGAGGGCTGTGCGGGACAAAAGGCGCGAGGCTTTGCGGGAATCCGTTCCCGACGCTTTGCGGTCGATGGGCACGTGCTTTCAGTCGGGACTGTCTCTTATGCAGACGTTCCAGCAGGTGGCCAACGAGTCGAAGGGCCCTTTGAAAGAGCTGTTCGAACGTGCGGCCGGTCGTATGGAGGCGGGGCGCGGGGCTCATGAAGCGCTTGAAACGCTGCGAAGCGGCGCGTCGGTGCCCGAGCTGGCGTTCGTCGCGGTTGCGTTGGATGTGCAGCACCAGGCGGGCGGCAGCATGCGGCAGGTGCTCGATGCTGCGCGGGATATGGTGGAAGGCGAGCTGGATTTGAAAAGGTCGTTGCGCGTTCAAACGGCGCAGGCCAAGCTGTCGGCCCGCGTGGTAAGCGTCATGCCTTTTGCCTTGATAGCGGTTTTCTCGCTTGTCAGCGAGGGGTTTCTCGAACCGTTTTTCGAAAGCCCTCTGGGTGTGGCGCTTTTGGCGCTTGCGCTTGGGATGCAGGCGGCGGGCGTGCTCGCCGTGCGGCGCATGCTGGCTGTGGAGGTGGACTGATGCTGCTCGCGGAGCTTTCGTTCGCGTTAGCCGCCGGTGCTGCTTTGACGGCCGGAATCGGCGGGTGGTGCTTTGCCGCAACGTGGGCCGATGCGCGGGCTGTAGCGTGTCGGCGCAGGCGTGCGCGCGCCTCGCTGGAGACGGAGCCAATGCGCGCGGGGCGCGGGGTCGTTGGCTATCTGCAGCGATTGACCCGGCTGCTTGCCTTGGGCGCCACCAGGCCGCTTTCGGGCGGCATGCGTTCGGCCGGTGCGCAAGCCTGGCTGTCCGAGCATGCGAGGAAGGCGGGTTTGAAGGACGGCGTTTCCGTGCAGGGGTTCGTCGAGGCGTCCGTGCGCCTTGCAGGTGCGGGCATGCTGGTTGGCGTGGCGGCAGGATTGCTGTTCTCGGTGGAGCTGGCGGCGATCGGGGCGCTGGCTGGGGCAACGGCGGGGGCGACGTTGCCCGCGCGGGCGGTTCGCAGGGCCGAGCGACAGCGCGTCGAGGCGCTTGGCAGAAGCCTGTCGGAAATGCTCGAAGTGGTGTCTTTGGGATTGCGAAGCGGGCTTTCGTTCGACAGGAGCTTTCAGCTGTACGGAACCCATTTCAACACGCCCTTTGCTCGGGAGTGCGCCGCAGCGCAGAGAGCTTGGACGTCCGGGCTCTCCACCAGGGAGGACGCGCTTCGCAGCTTGGCTGCCTCGTACGATGTACCCGCGCTTGGGCGGGTGGTGGAGAACGTGGTCAGGTCGCTGCGCTTCGGGACATCCCTTGCGGAGATCCTGGAGGCGGCTTCGGTGGAAGCGCGCGCGGAGCATCGCGCTTACGTGGAGGAACGCGTGGCGAAAGCGCCCGTGAAGATGATGGTGCCTACGGGGACGCTCATCCTGCCAGCTATGCTGCTGCTGGTTTTGGGCCCCGTGCTGCTTGAACTGATGGAGGGGTTTTGAAATGGCCCCCGGAGCAAGGAGGAACGCTCATGGACGAATACCGCAGGTTGTTGGCGAAGGCGACGTGTCAAGCGGGCCGTTTGCGACGTCGGGAGGAGGGGCAGGGAACCACGGAATATGCGATTTTGGTCGGCGTGCTGGTGGTCATTGCGATTATCGCTATCACGGTGTTCAGGCCCAAGCTCCAAGAGCTTTGGAACGCCATCGCGGAGGGCATCAACGGGCTGTAGCTTGGCTTGATGGGCGGATTCCCTGGAAATGTGCAGGTCACAGCACGGTGGAGTTCGCCATTGTTGCGGCGGCGTTCATCTCGGTCCTTGTGGCGTTGGGGGCGTTGTGGCGCTCATTGAAGAGCGGCTTGTTCGTGGATCACGCCTTGGCTTCGGCTTCCCATCATGTTCAAGGGGTGCTGGCGGGCGGTATCGCGGACGTGTTCTTGTACTGAAGGCCGGAAGGCGCGAAGGAGGTGGCATCGGGAATGGCAAGAGAGGCGGCTATGGCGCTGCGCGCACGCGAGCCTGTTGGGCAGGCGACGGTGGAGGCGGCTGCTTTGATACCGGTTCTGCTGGTCGGGCTTCTGCTGCTGATACAGCCGGCGATCGTGCTGTACGACCGCATGGTCATGCACGCGGCCGCTTCCGAGGCGTGCCGTCTTCTGGCAACCAAGACCGATGCCGCAGGCCCGATGGACGAAAGCTGCGAAGCGTTCGTGAGGCATCGCTTGGGAACTGTGCCTTCGATCTCGTGCTTTCACGTGCACGAAGGAGGTTGCAGCTGGGGCATTGTCCTCGAGGGCGACGAGCAATCCGACGCGGTGAGCGCGACCATCTCCAACGAGCTGCGGCCGTTACCGCTGCTGGATGCCGGAGCGGCTTTGCTGGGCCTCGTGAACGAACGGGGGAATCTTGAAGTGCGGGTGAGCTGCCGGCAGCCCGTGCAGCCTGATTGGGCGAGCCGCATGGAGGCGGGCCGAAACCCGAAGGATTGGATAGGGGCGTGGTTGCAATGAGGTGGCGCGATCCGTTTCGCGACGAAACGGGGCTGACTTCGGCGGGGATGGTCCTGGCGCTGCTGCTCACCTTGTCCCTCGTGTTCTCGGCTGGGCAGGTGTGCCGGGTGAACGCTGCGGCTTCGGAGGTGCAGAACGTGGCCGACGCCGCCGCTTTGGCAGCTGAAAACGAAGTGGCCGAGTTCATGGTGGTCGTGCGCGTGTGCGATGCGGTGGTGCTCTCGCTTTCGCTTACGAGCCTTGTGGCGACGGGCTTGGGCGTGGTCGCCCTGTGCGTGCCGACGATGGCGTCGGCGTCCGAAACGCTGCTCAAGGCGGGCCGCGACGTGTCCCATGCGCGCGATTCGTTTGCTGAGAAAGCGGCTTCGGGCTTGAACCGCTTGCAGCGCCTTTTGCCGTTCTTCTCAGGGGCGAGCGCCGCTTCGGTGGCTGCGGCGAACAATGCGGGCGCGTCGAATTACGTGGCGTTGGCGGTCCTGGCTCCTTTCGAAGGGAAGGACATCGCCGTTGGAGCGCATGAGGGTGCGTCGACCGTGCAGGACGAGGTCGACCGCGACGCTTCCGACGTGAAGCGTGCGGCTGAAGAGGCGGAACGTGCTGCCGAGCAGGCGAACGAGGCGAAGAGAACCGCTTTCGAGCGCGATTGCGGTGCGAATCCCGAAGCCTGCATGTACGAGCGCGCGTCTGCGCTCGCGGGAATGTCGGGGTTGGAGAACCCGTTGTACAAAAGCGTTGACGCATGGTCGTTCTCGGTTGCCCTCAAGCGGGCCCAGGCCTACTACCCGCGGCGCCTTGCGATGGAGGCTCCCGAGGGGTCGTCCGTCGGGGATCGCGCTCGATCGGCGCTTCGCTCGAGGTTCTACGCGTTCGCTTCGGAAGAGGTTGCGCGCGGGTACGTGCGGGAGACGGAGGATTCTTTCGATGCGCTGTTCCCGCGCTTGCCGAAAAACACCGCGGAGATGAGGGCTACCAGCCTGTATACCGAAGCCGTTTACCCATGTACGACGGATTCCGAGGAGCGGACGACGATGCATGCTTGGCCGGGGTGCCCGGGCGCCAGCGGAGCGGACGGCTTCGGCTCCATTGCGCACATGGAAGCCGGGTCGTACCCGACGTGCGCCCAATGCGAATTCTCGGCTTCCAGCATGGGCAAGGTTGCCGCCGCATCAAGCTCGATCGAGAACGGCTTCGAGTACCACTACGAGGCGGTGGCGGTTGCGGCGGAGCGCTACGAGAAGGCACGCGCGGAGCTCGATCCTTTGTCGAGCGAGGTCAAAAGCCGCGTTTCCGGCCTGCTTGACCGTATTCGCGAAGCGGTGGGCCATGCTGGCGACATGCGCATAAGCGCCGAGCCGCCCGGAAGGTTCGGCGTGGTGGTCCTTGCGGCGAACACGGGAAGGGAGGCGGCGTCGAGCGGGTTCGCGAGTTCGTTTGTGCAGGGGTCGCAAGCGTTGGGGGCTTGCGCGGCCGTTTCGGCAGCCACGCTCGGATCCGATCCGTCGGGCGAGGGGGCGAACGTGATCTCGTCGGTGTTGGACGGATTGCCGGACGCGGGCGTTGCCATGGGCGCTTTGAGCGCGGTGCTCGATTGTTGGTCGGCATTGCTCGAATCGTACGCGCGCGGGCAAGAGGCGCTTGACGACGCCGTTTCGACGGCTCTCGACGGCATGCCTTTGGCGGGGAACAGCGGTTTGGGTCCCTGGGCGGCGCGGGCCCTTCGGGATGCCATCGCGGCCGTGGGGCTTCAACCTGCAAACCTCGATGCCTTGAAGCCCGTGCTTGTGAACTCGGCGCATGTTGCGCGGGCCGACGGGAGCGCTTTCTCCGCGCGCCTGTTGACTTTGAAAGAGCAGGCGATCGCGCATCCTGCGCAATCAAACGACGTGTTCACGTCGATGGTGGGCGCGGTGGAACAAGGGGCGATCGAGGAGATCTCGTCGTTCGACGGGAAGGTGCAGATAGCCGTTGTGGAGCTGTTGGGCGAGGGAGGCCCGTCCGTTTCTATCGAGATCACCTTGCCGCCCGTTGTGAAAGATGCGGCGATCGACGTGGTCGAGCGCGCAGCCGACGAGGTGAGGGCCGTGTACGCGCACGTGACGGGGGTGAGGGTATGGGAGTAAGGCGAAAGCTTCGAGAATCGGGCCAGATGACCGTTGAGCTTGCGGTGGCGTTTCCGGTGCTTATCGTTGTGGCCGTGGTGGCGACGAACGCGCTCCTGTTCTTTTCGGAGTGCGCGGCGTTCGACAATGCGTTTCGCGACGCCGTTCGGATACATGCGACCTCCCCTGCTTACGGGCAGGGCGTCGAGCAAAGCCGAGCGCAGGTGGCGTCCGACCTTGCTGCATCGTTCGATCGCCCCTTCGAGACGACGCAGGTTTCGGTCGAGGGCGCAGCGGCGGGGCATACGCGCTTCACGGCTACGCTTGAGTTTTCGCCCACCTTGTTCGGACTTGGTTTGAAGTCGTCGGTGTTCGGGGTTGTGCTTCCTTCCTTGAACCATACGGCGTCGTTCGTGGTGAGCTGCTACAAGCCGGGGGTGATCGTATGAGCACGATGAAGGGCAAGGATCGGGAGCGAGCGTTTGGCGGGGAGGATGGTTCGCTCCGGAAAACGATGGCGCGCCGTGCGAAGCGAGCGGGTCTGGCGGTGGTTGCGATCATATCCGCAGCCTCGTTGCTCGACCTGGCTTTTCAGCTTGCGCGGCCGGGCCCTCTCCAAGAGGCCGCGGTCGAGGCTTTGCGGGGAGCGGGAATAATCGGGGAGCCTTTCGATTCGGCTGCTCGCTCGACCGAATCCTTCGGGTTGCAGCGGCTTCCCGAGGGCTTTGAGGACGAGGTCGGCCTGCCCGATGGCGCCGACGACGTGCGGGTGGACGCTCGCGCGGGCGGCGGGGTGGTGGGGTTCGTGGTTTCCGGGGAATCGGGGCGCGCGTTCGATTCGTTTCGGGACCTGCTGCTGCAAAGGGGCTGGACCGCAATGGAGGGAGGGCGGATCGACTGCGGGTCGTTCGTGAAGGGCTCGGGGGCGTATCGCTGGCTGTTCGTCGTCTGCACGCGCGTGGGCGATGCGACGAGCGTGACCGTGCATTACACGATGGAAGGAGGGGCGTCTTGATGTGCGTGCAAGATGAGGAAGAGGGAGGGGCTGCTTCGGGGAGCGTCGGCGGCGAGGGTCGGGGCATCGACGCCGATCGCCGCGCCCCGTTGGATTGCGCCTCAGCGAGCGTCGTGCCGTTGGCCGTGGCGACCGGGTTCTTGCGCAGGGCTCGAGGCCTGCTGTTGGCCAAGCCGACGGACAAGGCGTTGCTTTTGCTGCCGTGCAGCGACGTGCACACGGTGGGTATGCGGCGTCGCCTGGACATTGCGTTCGTTGATGCGGAAGGGGTTGTGATGAGGTCGTGCCGGGACGTCGGTCCTTTTCGCAGACTGCGCGAGCGGGGCGCCGCCGCCGTGATCGAGCGGTTCTCGTCGTGCGCTGCGCCCTGGTTCGAAGAAGGGGACCGCATAGGGTTGGAACGAGTGAAAGGAGAAAGATCGTGAAGACGTGTCCAGTGTGCGGTTCGGGGGCGTTCGACGACGCCGAGGTTTGCTACGGGTGCTTGCACCGGTACGGAAGCGATTCCGTTCAGGGAGGGTTGTCGTTGCCTCGGCCCGCTGCGCCTGTTGCGCGGCAGTCCGGCGGCGTGCGCGACGGTGCGGTTGGCTCGGAGCTTGCCGCTCAACCGAAAGGCGGGGAGGTCGCGACGTCGGGTGCGGCGGGCGAATCGGCTGAAGAAGGGGCGGTGCCCGCTCGGACGGGCGGATTCGCCGGCGAGGCCGCCTGCGAGGCTGCAAGGGAGCTTGGGGTTGTCGAGGGTGCAAGCTGGACGCTTCGCTTCGAGTTTCCCGGCTTCGCCCCGGTTTCCTGCTCGGCTGGCCGGCATGAAGGCGCCGCAGCTGGTTGCGCCGGCGGTTCGTCAGGCGGCGGGGCTGCGGCGGTATCGTCTGAGCCGAAGAACGATGCGTGCGGGTTCATCGTTCGGTTCCAGCCCGATGCCCCGCGCGACGAGGGTGCTCGGCGCCGTCCTTCGCACGGCAGCCACGTGCGCGCCTCGATGATCGATTCGCGCATGCTGTCCCCGACGATGGAGAAAGCATGACCGGGCACGCTGCGCTCGGCCTGGTACTTGCCGCTCTTGTCGGCGCAGCGCTGGGGTGGC
>NZ_DBFOSR010000076.1:0-3889 GCF_048427265.1 Paraeggerthella sp. | reverse complement strand
CTGTTCGTGGGAGTGCTCGTGGGTATTTGCCGGCTTTCCGCTTTCATGGCCGAAGCGGATCCGGGTGCCGTGGTGTCCAGCTCGCTGTATCCCCCTATTCTTATAATGACGTTGCTGGCGGTTGCCGCTCCTCTTATGCTTCCGGCGTTGATGAGAGCGTGGACCGCGATCGTGCCGCAGCGGTGCGGAGGCGTTTGGCAGCTGGCGCGTCGTTTCGCTTGTTACGGCCTTGCTGCGAGCGTTTCGATCGAAACGCCCATCATGGTGGGATTTGGCTTTGCTGCAAGTATATTTTCCCTTTCGGGGCTGCTGGGAATATACGCGCAGCAGCAAGATATGGCTGATCTGAGCACGAGTCTGGATTGGACGTCGTCCGTTTTGCTTCTTGGCGGTCCCGTGCTGTTGTGTTCGGTTGGCGCGGCAGCCGGCGTGGTGATGTCTTCCAGGTCGCGCGCTCGCGATGTCGCCGTTCTTTCTGTAAGTGGCGTCGGATCAGCCGCTTTGTTGGCTGCTGCTGCGTGGGAGGCGTTTATTCATGCGGTTAACGCCACTTTGCTGGGCATGCTCGCTGTATTGGCATCGGAGGCTATTGTGGCGAACGCCGCCGGCTTGTCCCTTTTCGACGGCTTGGCTTTCACTGAAGGTCTTGTTGTCTCGGTGGTGGGATTTGGCCTGGTTCTTGTTTCGACGCTGGTTCCTACCTGCATTGCTCTTCGAAGAAGGACATTCTCGGCTTTTCGGACGCATGGATGATCGTCGCGGCTGCGCCGCGAAGGGCCGGGCTCCCTCGGGAGGCCGGTTTCGGTCAGCGCATTGCCGTCCGTCGAGGCATTGCGCACGAAAAAACGCCTTCGCTGGCAGGTTTTGACGGTTAGGGATCGTCGATTCGCCTTCGCCGCCCTTTCGGCTAAAGGGCGCTTCGCATCGTACCTGGTCAAAAGCACGTGGCGAATCCTAGTTGAAAATAGCCGGCTTGCAGCGGGAGTCAAACGACCTCAAACCGTCAGAAACCGCCAGCGAGAGCGGTTTTTCGTGCGCAAGGTCCCGTCCCGGGCAGCACTGATGGGCGAAACGCGCACGTAACGGCAGCGCGCAGACGCAATGCGCGCGGCAGCGCAACGCTCGAGCCATCGGCCACACGGTAGCAACCCGTGCCGCGCGGTAGCAGCGCGGCGTGGGTCGCCGGCCACGCGGCAGCAGCGCGACGCTCGAATCGCCGACCGCGCGCGCGGCAACGGCCGCTCGAGCCGCCAAGCCCCGCCAGCGCCTACGAGCGGGCGGCCTGCCGCACGAGCTCTTCGGCCAGGCGCGCGGTGCCTTCCAGATCCTGCACGGTAATGAACTCGTCAACGGAATGGAAGTTCGTCATGCCGATACCCAAGGTCACGGCACGTACGCCACGCGCAGACAGGATGTTCGCGTCCGCGCCGCCGCCCGAGTAGCGAAACGCCGGTTCAAGCCCTGCCGCACGAGTGGCCGCGGCAACGCCCTGCACCAGCGGATCGGGCTCCTGGTACAGCACGGGGCCGTAATCCTCGCGCCAGCTCACGTCCACCGAACCCCCGAAACGCGCGGCAGCCTCCTCGAGCGCGACGGTCATGGCCTGGCGCTGCGCATCGGCTCGGTCGCGGTACAGCGAACGGCACTCCCCCGCCAGCGTGCACGAGTCGGCCACCACGTTCACCTCGCGCCCGCCTTCGATGAGCCCGACGTTCGCCGTGGTCGCATCGTCAAGGCGCCCCAGACGCATGGCCGAAACAGCCGCCGCAGCCATCTGGATAGCGGAAACGCCCGCCTCGGGCTCCACGCCGGCATGCGCCGCGCGGCCCGAGAACGCCGCGCGCAACGTGTAGTGGCACGGTGCGCCCAGGATCACGGTGCCCGGAGCGCCGTCGGCGTCGAACACGTAGCACGGCGCACCCGCAGGCAGCTCGTCTTCGGACAACGCGCCCGAGCCAAGCAGGCTCAACTCCTCGCAAGTGGTAAGCAGCACCGTCACCGAAGGCATGTCCTCGTCGGCTTCGATAAGCGAGCGCAATGCCTCGAAGATGCCCGCGACGCCCGCCTTGTCGTCGGCGGACAGAATGGTGTCTCCGGCAGACCGCACGACGCCGTCTTGGACCACCGGGGAAATTCCCGCGCACGGCTGCACCGTGTCCATGTGCGCGGAAAGCACGATCTGGCCCTTCGACCGACCCTCGCGATAGGCGATGAGGTTGCCCGTTTCCGAACCCGTTTCGCTTGCAGAATCGTCGAAACGCACCTTGAATCCCAGGTCAAGAAGCTCTTGCTGACAGCGCTTCGCCATAAGGCCCTCTTTGCGCGAGGGGCTTTCTATGCGAACGATCTCCAGGAACAGGTCGAGCAAACGGTTCGGATTCATGAGCTTTCCTTCGGGACGTGCGGACGGCTACGTTTCGATTTAGCCGCAACGGAGGCACCGGGGCACCCAATCGCAGCGAACTTCATTATAATCATCGGGGTAACCCGATGCGCGAAAACCCGGCAACGGGAGCGCAACCGCCGCCCGAACAACAAGGAGGCACCATGCTGCACGACCTTGTCAAAGCCTGCCGAAGCTACCGCCGATTCGACGAAGCCGCCCGCATCGAGCGATCGACGCTCGTTTCCTGGATCGATGCTGCCCGCTTGGTAGCTTCAAGCGGAAACGCCCAGCCGCTGCGCTACGCTCTGGTAACCGACGAGCGCGCCTGCGAGAAAGTCTTCTCTTGCTGCGCATGGGCGAAGGCCCTCCCCGACTGGCCGGGGCCGGAGCCGGGAGAAAGGCCGAGCGCCTACATTGTGATCCTGAGCGACTGCGACCGCACGCTCGCCGACGTATTCACCGCCTGGGACGAGGGCATTGCCGCGCAAACCATCATGCTGCAAGCCGTCGAAGCCGGCTACGGCGGCTGCATCCTGGGATCTTTCAAGCGACGCAGCCTGACGCAGGCGCTGGGAATCGACGGAGATCGCTTCAAGCCCGATTTGGTGCTCGCCTTGGGAAAGCCCGCCGAAAAAGTGGTCGTTTCCACCATTTCCGCCAATGGAGCGACGGAATACTGGCGTGACGAGGCGAGCGTCCATCACGTTCCGAAGCGCCCTCTTTCCGACGTGCTTTTGTAAGGGCTGTCGCACGGGGGCGAAGGCCGGCCTGCGCGGGCGGGGACCGCTGCCCGCGCGGACGCAGGCCGTCGCCTGCGGGACATTGGCTGTCGTTTGCGGGACGATGGTCGCCGCCTGCACGAGCAGGAGCCGCCGCGTACGCGGGACGCAAGCCTCCGCCTGCGCGACCGGGCTACAAGACGAGCAGTTCCTCTTCTCGCACGGCATCCAGCCGACGGTTGCGCACGTACACGATCCAGTTCACCCCAATGCACACGAGGTTGATGAAGTACACGGCCAACACCCAGTTCACCGAGCCCGAAACGAACTTCGCGGCGATGCCCGCCAGGTAGCCGGCCGTAATCAACCCGATGAACTGCCAACTTGTACCCGCTGCGGTTTCAGCCTTGAAGCTCTTGTACGCGTTGAGCGGCCACGACAGCCCGAAACATACGAGCATCGCAGCCTCCAGTATCTCCGCCATCCGCAGATCATCTCCTACGCGCGGCCTTTCCAGTCGCGCTCGCGCTTGCATTCCGACGGTAACGGTATACCCACGCCCCTTCTGCGTCCAATATATTGATTATACTGAATTCATAATGCTGAACGTATGAATGAAGGCGGGGACTCTCATGGAGCTACAGCAACTGCGCTACTTTCACGAGGTGGCGCGCAGCGAGCATATTACGAATAGCGCCAAGAAGCTCCATGTGGCGCAACCAGCGCTCACGCAGACCATTCACCGGCTGGAGCAGGAGCTGGGCGTAAAGCTGCTCGAACGAGC
>NZ_DBFOSR010000075.1:0-7573 GCF_048427265.1 Paraeggerthella sp. | reverse complement strand
GCTGACGGCGTTGCCCGAGGCCATCGCGAACAAGGATGCAGCCGCGCTCAAGGCGCTCAAGGCCGATTGCGCAACGGTGGAGGCTGCGGAAACCGAGCTTGCGAACTACGCGGTGGAGCTTTTGTCGGCTGGCGCGACCAGCGAAAAGCAAGCGGCTGAGATCTCCGACCTCATGTTCATCGTGGACGCGGTGGGGCGCATCGGCGCGCGCTGCGGGGAAGTGTCCGCGCTTTACAGCGAGCGCTTGTCGTCCAAGAAGCAATTCTCGGACGAGGCGCGCCAGGAACTGGGCGAGAGCGCGGCCATGGTGGCCGAGATGTACGGCGCCGTCCTTCAGTTCCTGAGCGATCAGGACGTGGCGTCGGAGCGCGTGCTCGACGAACGCCGTCGCCAGATCATCAAGCGCCAGAGCAAGGCGCGCAAGGATCATTTCCGCCGGGTCAGCAGCCAGCAGTGCGCTCCCGAGAACAAGGCGGTGTACAACCAGCTGCTGCTGTGCCTTGAGCGCGCGGGCAACGAATGCTCCAACCTGGTAGAGCACGGAGCCGAGCTGTCTATGTGGGGCGACTCGCTGGGAACGGATCGCACGGAATCGCGCGGCGGCGGATCCGACGAGCTCGTGGAGGCGCTCGCCTAGAGCGCGCGTCTGCAGCGAGGCGGCCGAGGCATCGATGGCACGACCCTCGACGCCTCGGCCCTCGGCATCCCCGCCAGCTTTCGGCACCCCCGGCAACCCTCGGCAGCTCGCCCCGTCCTCCTTGCGCAGATTGCGCGCGTTTGCTTGGGCGCCTTGGGGAAAAGGGGTAGAATACGAAGGCTCATTTCACCTCCATGCCAAGGAGACTGCTCACATGCCAATCGATATCGAAACCCTGAACGGACCGCAGCGCGAAGCGGTCGTGACCACCGACGGGCCGCTTTTGGTGCTGGCCGGCGCCGGGTCCGGCAAGACGCGCGTGCTGACGTACCGCATCGCGAACCTGATCGAGAACCTCGGCGTTGCCCCCTGGGAGATCCTGGCCATCACGTTCACGAACAAGGCGGCCGCCGAGATGCGCGAACGCCTGACCGGCCTGGTAGGCCCGCGCAGCCGCGGCATGTGGGTGGCCACGTTCCACAGCATGTGCGTGCGCATCCTGCGCGCGGACGCGGAAAAGCTGGGCTTCACCAAGAACTTCACCATCTACGATGTGGACGATCAGAAGCGCCTGTACAAAGAGATCATGGCCGAGCTCGACATCGACCCGAAGCGCTTCCCGATCAACGCGCTCATGAACCGCATCTCCACGGCTAAAAACGAGCTGGTGGTGCCCGCCGAGTTCGAGAAGCAGGCCAGCGACCCGGTGGGGAAGGTGGCGGCGCGCGTCTACACGAAGCTGCAGGAGCGCCTCAAAGCCGCGAACGCGTTCGACTTCGACGACCTGCTGCTGTACGCGTTCCTGCTGCTGAAGAACCACGCGGACGTGCTGGACGCCTACCAGGATCGATTCCGTTACATCATGGTGGACGAGTATCAGGACACGAACCACGCCCAGTACGCCATCACGGGGCTTTTGGCCGCGAAGCACAAGAACATCATGGTGGTGGGCGACGACGACCAGTCCATTTACAGCTGGCGCGGCGCCGACATCCGCAACATCCTTGAGTTTGAGCAGGACTACCCGAACGCGCACACGGTGAAGTTGGAGCAGAACTACCGCAGCGTCGGTAACGTTTTGGCGGCTGCGAACGCCGTTATCGCCAACAACCAGCACCGCAAGGCGAAAAAGCTGTTCACGGATGCCGAAGAGGGCGACAAGATCCAGGTGTACATGGCGTCCGACGAACGCGACGAGGGCCGCTGGGTGGCCGGCGAAATCGAGAAGCAGCGCGCACGCGGCTTGACGTACAACCAGATGGCCGTGTTCTACCGCACCAACGCCCAGTCCCGTATGCTGGAAGATATGCTGCTGCGCGCCGGCGTGCCGTACCGCATCGTCGGCGGCACGCGCTTCTTCGATCGCGCGGAGATCCGCGACGTCATGGCCTACCTCACGCTCATCGTGAACCCGGCCGACGACATCGCGGCCAAGCGCGTGATCAACGTGCCGCGCCGCGGCGTGGGCAAGGCCAGCATCGAGCGCATCGAGCAGTTCGCGCGCGAGATGGACATGACGTTCATAGACGCGGCCGAGCTTGCCATCGTGGATCCGGAGCTGCGCGCGGCCACGCGCCAGGCCATCGGCGGGTTCGTGGGCCTTATCAAGGAGGCGCAATCGTACGGCGGCGACCTGCGCAAGGTCATCGAGGCCGTCATCGACAAGAGCGGCCTCATCGCTGCCCTTCAGGCCGAAGGCACCGACGAGGCTATCGGCCGCATCGAGAACATCAAGGAATTCTTGGGCGTTGTGGACGAGTTCGTGGACACGCACGACGAAGAGGATGCCGAATACGCCGCCCCCACCGCCGGCGAGGACGCTGAAGCGGCTCCCGTGCGCGTGCTGCGCGGCGACTCGTTGGCCGACTTCATCGAGTGGGTGCGCCTGCGCACGGATTTGGACACCGTGGCCGAAGACGGCATGGCGGTCACGCTCATGACGGTGCACTCGTCGAAGGGCCTGGAGTTCGACTGCGTGTTCGTGGCGGGCATGGAGGAAACGCTGTTCCCGCACATGAACAGCGTGAACGACGCCGCCGGCATCGAGGAGGAGCGCCGCCTTGCCTACGTTGCCATCACGCGCGCCCGCAAGAAGCTGTTCCTCACCTGCGCCTACGCGCGTCAGATCTTCGGCCAGACCTCGTCGAACCCCGTTTCGCGCTTCATCCAGGAGATCCCTATGGAGCTACGCCAGGCCACGGGCGTGGGCTCGGCCGGCTTCAGCGGAACGGGCTGGGAGAAGCGCGGCAGCCGCAAGGGCATCGCCGGGTCGGGGACCGAGGCGGGCGGCGGTCGCGTGTTCGGTCGCTCGAGCGCGTCGGGCTCGGCGGGTCGCTCGGATGCGCGCACGAGCCGCGTAGCCTCCTCGTACGTGCGCCCCGGTGCCGAGAAGAAGTCTGCGGCCAAAATGACGTTTGCGGTCGGCGACACCGTGGACCACAAGACGTTCGGCCGCGGCAAGGTGACGAAGGTGGACGGCGACACGCTCTACATCAAGTTCGCCAAAACGGGTCAGACGAAGAAGCTCCTGAAGGACTACGCGCCTATCGTCAAATTGAACGGGTAGCGAGCGGCCTTCCGGAAAAGCCCGTGCATGCAGCGCCCGCCGAGCAACGCGGCGGGCGCTGCGCATTAAGCGCGTGCAGATGATGCGTCTGATGTGCGAGTTTCGGTGTAGCTGTGCATAATTCACATTTTTACTTGCCATCGGTTTCCTTGCCCGTCATTATGAAAATACTCCTGTAGCGCTAAGTGAATTCCTCAGTGCAGGCAGGGTTGATATACGAGAGAAGGGGACCCCCATGAGGATCGTAGCCGATTCCTCCGTCATGTACTCTATCGAGCAGGGTGCAGCGCGCGGTATGAAGATTCTGCCGCTTGCAGTGACCATCGACAACGAGACGTGGCTTGAATACGAGGAGATCACAACCGAGGACTTCCTCGCGCGCGTGCGTGCCGGCGCGATGCCGCAAAGCTCCTGTCCTCCGCCGCATTTGACGCTCGAAGCATACGACACCGAAGAAGAGGTGCTGCACATCACCATGGCCGACGGTCTGTCCGGCGCGTACGGCGTGGCGCACGGATTGGCGAAGCAGGCTCCGCACCCCGAGCGCGTGCACGTGGTGAATTCGGCAACGCTGTGCGCGCCCCATCGTGCGCTGGCGCTGGCCGCCGTGGAGCTGGCGAAGCGGTGCGAGCATGCAGCTGACGTGATCGAGCGCCTGCGCCCCATGATCGCGAGCGCCCACTCGTTTCTTTTGCCGGAGGATTTCGAGTACCTGCGTCGTGGGGGTCGCTTGACGCCGCTGGCTGCGAAGTTCGCGCATCTGGTGAAAGCGGCTCCGGTCATGTGCCAAACCGATGATGGCACCCGCTTGGAGCGCTTGGCTATTGCCCGCAGCTTCAAGAAGGGCGTTGAGGCGGTAGTTGCCGAGCTTGAAAAGCGCGGAGTCGGCGAAGGCCATTTTATCAGCGTGAGCCATGCGGACAATCCCGAAGGTGCTGGTTGGGCCATGGATCGCTTGAAGGCCGCGTTCTCCGGTTGCCGTTTCGGCGTCTACGATTTGGGTCCGGCGTTCATCACGCAGGGCGGTCCGGCGTGCATCGCCATTCAATCCATCGATCTGAAGGCGTTCCCCGACCTCGCAATGGGCTAGGGTTCGACGATGCGAACGAGATAAAGGGGCGGGGCCGGCGAGATAGCGGCCCCGCCCTTCGTTTAGTGCCGTTCGCCTTTGCGCTGGCGCGTTGTCAGGCTCCGCACTGTGCGCACCAGGCGCAAGCGGCCGGCGCCGCGGCTATGCCGCCAAGGGCGCTCTCTCGCAGTTCGAAGGGCAGGGAACGCCCCACTTTGTCCATGACGGCCACGGTTTGGTCGAAATCGACCAGGTTGCCAATGCCGGCCAGCGCGATCTGCGCGCTGACGAGCGCCGTGGCGGCTCCGGATGCGTTGCGCTTCTGGCAGGGTACTTCCACCAGGCCCGCAACCGGGTCGCACACAAGCCCCATCATGTTCGTGAGCGCGTTGCCCGCTGCGTTCAGGCACTGGGCGGGCGTGCCTCCTGCAAGCTCCACTGCAGCTGCGGCTGCCATTGCCGCCGCCGACCCGATCTCCGCCTGGCAGCCTCCCTCTGCGCCCGATACCGTTGCGTTGCGCGTGATCAGGTATCCGATGGCCGCCGCGGTCGCTATGCCGCGCGCCAGGTCTTCATCGGCGAAGCCCTTGGAATCCTGCAGGGCAAGCAGCACGCCGGGCAGCACGCCCGCCGAGCCCGCCGTGGGGGCTGCTACGATGCGGCCCATGGACGCGTTCGTTTCCAGTACGGCCATAGCGTAGGTCATGGCGGCGGAAAGCTGGTCGTCGCAGAGCGCTTCGCCGCGGGCGCGCAGATCGGTCAGCTTGCGCGCTTCGCCGCCAAGGAGACCTCCCATCGAGGGCAGCGTTTCGCGAACGGGCTGCGTTGCAGCGCGCTTCATAACGGAGAGCGCCAGGTCAAGATAGCATTTTGATGTATCGGCCTGCCCTAAGCTGGCTGCTAGAGCTGCCTCGCGAGCCAAAAAGGCTTCCGAAAGCGATGCGCCGTTCGTTTCGCACCAGGTAAGCAGATCCGAGCCCGATGCGAAGTCGAGATCCGCGAATCGCTGAAGTGCGCGATCGAGCGCTTCAGCGATTCGCTGCGCGCTGCATCCTTCGTCGCCGGCGCCGGCACATGGAGCCGCGCTGCCCGCGTCGCCGGGAATGATGCGCACATCGTAGATGGCCGGGTTGCTTTCTATGGCCGCTTTTGCCGCAACGTCCACGTCTTGGTCGGTTTCGAGAACGGTGTAGGCTGTGTCTCCGCGCCGCTCGCGATACATGCGCGTGGTGGCGATGTTCACGCCGCGTTCGCTCAGGCTTTGTGCGATATGCGCCAGCACGCCGGCCACGTCGCGTTGGCGCACGACGATGCTCGTGCTTTCGCCGGTCACGTACACGTCGATGCCGTCGATGCGACGGATGACCGCCGCCCCGCCGCCCACGCTTTCGCCGCGCACGCTCATCTTGTTGCCGGCGGCGTCCTGTATGAGAATGTCGATGGTGTTGGGGTGCTCGTAGTCGTCGGCGTCGGGCAGGGTCGTGAAGCGAAACGAGAGTCCCGCCTGTTCGGCCAGCTCGAACGAATCGCGTATGCGCAGGTCGTCGGTTGCCAGGCCCAGCATGCCCGCCACGAGCGCCTTGTCGGTGCCGTGCCCGGTCAGAGTGTGCGCGAACGATCCCAGCAGACGAAACTCGACGCTTCTCGGTTCGGCAAGGCAGAGCCGGCGCGCCATGAACGCGATGCGCAAAGCTCCCGCCGTATGGGAGCTCGAGGGTCCTACCATGATGGGGCCGATGATGTCGGTTAAGCCGAGCGTCGCCATGCTCGTCCTCCTTCGCGTTGCGTTCGTCGCCGCCATGGTAGCGCATAGGGCATCGTTTTACCCGCACTTTCGTGAGTTTTAACGACGAAAAGCCCGTAGGGGCTTGCGCTTCAAGCTTCAACGCTATACTGAACTGGTCATAATCGGGCGTTTTGATCCCGAGCACATCACTGGGCGGAGAGCAGAGGTCCCGCACGCGCGGAAGGGCCTCACGGTAAAGGAGCGAACAATGCCGGCACCCATCATCGTCGTGGGCCATAAGAATCCTGACAACGATTCCATCAGCGCGGCCGTCGGGTACGCGTATCTCAAGAACGAATTGGAGAAGCGCGCTTCGGGCGATGCCGATCCGAAGCGCGTGTACGTCCCCGCCCGTTTGGGCCCCATGCCGCCTGAGAGCGCCTGGATCCTGGAGCGCAACGGCCTGCAGGCCCCCGAGGTGGTTGCCCACGTGCATGCGCGCGTGGCCGACGTCATGACGCCGAACCCTATTTCCATCGGCCATGATGCAACCTTGCTTGAGGCTGGTCGCCTGCTGCGCCAGCACAACGTGCGCGCGCTGGTGGTCACCAACGACGACGGCACGTACCGCGGTCTCATCACCACGCGCATGATCGCCGAGCGCTACATCGCCGCTACCGACGCCCTGGAGGAGGGCGGCGCGAACGAAATGGCCGTTGCCGGCGACCTTATCGCGTCGCTCGGCCAGAAGGTGGCCGACATGACCGAAACCGACGTGCTGGTTCTGGACAAGGAAGGGCTTCTCAAGGAGGCCATCGAAGACCTCATGTCCAGCGCTTTGCGCGAAGCCGTCGTGCTCGACGACAGCGACGCGGCCATCGGCATCGTCACGCGCTCCGATGTGGCCGTGCGCCCCCGTCGCAAGGTGGTGCTCGTGGACCACAACGAGACGCGCCAGGCGGCGAACGGCATCGAGGAAGCCGACGTGGTGGAGATCATCGACCACCATCGCATTGCCGACGTCATGACGGTCAACCCCATCCAGTTCCTCAACCTGCCCGTGGGATCGACCGCCACCATCGTCACCCTGGAATTCCGTCGCCACGGCGTGGAGATACCCGCGTCCATCGCAAGCGTGCTGCTGTCCGCCGTCATGACCGACACGGTCATTCTCAAGTCGCCTACGACCACCGACGTGGATCGCGAGCAGGTGAAGTACCTGGCCGACATCGCGGGCGTCGATCCGACCGAGTTCGGACTGGCCGTGTTCAAGTGCCGCGGCGGCGAGGACGACATGCCGGTCGACAAGCTGGTGGGCGCCGATGCCAAGGAATTCCAGATCGGCGACGCCACGGTTCTCATCGCCCAGCACGAGACCGTCGACCTGCCGGCCGTTATGAAGCGCGAGCAGGAAATTCGCGATCACATGCGCCAGCTGCGCGACGATCACGGCTACGAGTTCGTGCTGCTGCTGGTCACCGACATCGTGGCGGAGGGCAGCCAGTTCATGTGCGAGGGCAACCGCCGCATCGTGAACCGCGTGTTCGGCATCAACTGCACGGGCGAAGGCGGCAC
>NZ_DBFOSR010000074.1:0-6692 GCF_048427265.1 Paraeggerthella sp. | reverse complement strand
TGACCAGGCATAACGGAAAGCAAGCCAAACGGCAACGGGAACGGCGCCAACTTCGACGACCCCTAAACGTGAAAATCTGCCAGCGGGAGCGGTTTTTCGTGCGCAAGTTAGCGAAAGGGGCGAACGGCGCGCACGCGTCGGCCTCCCGCGCCGGCATCGCAAGAACGGCCTTACAGCAAACGGCGCCTCGGAGCATTTCCGAGGCGCCGTTTTCGCTATCAGATCGTGTCGTGCTAGCCGATCATCCTCATGACCGTTTCGCCCACCACGTCCGCATGGACGCCGGCGGCAAGAACCAGGAAGCGCAACGCGCACCCGCCGACGAGCGCGCCCACAGCGCCGCACGCCATCAATCTGCCCGTACCCTTCTTGTGCTTCACCAGCCCGACAACGGACGCGACCAAAGGCAACACAAGGCCGCATCCGACCACCAGACCCCAGAAAAGCGGGGCAAGGGAACCAGTAGCGAGCATCTGGGCGGACTGGGCAGCTGCTGCTGCTACGGCCGACCCTTCTCCGCCCAACGAAGAAACCAAAAGAGCGCCAAGTACGAAGCATTCCACGATCACGAGCGCCACCACCGCGACTTCCATCAACCAAGAAGCACGAGATGCCAAAGGATCCTTTTTTGCCAGCACCACAGCCGTCACCTCAACCAGCGCAACACCCGTATCGATACCTGATACCGCAAACAAACACGGCAGCAACAACGTATTCCATAGCGGCACGCCCGGAGCCATCATGAGCAGCATGCCCGTGTACACCGCCACGAACAAACCGAGCGCAATGCCGATGACCGCCAACACCTTGCGCATGCGAACAAGCCCCTTCGCTCGTTCCGCGCTGTTGGCAAGATGCCTTTCCACTTTGCCCACGGCCAGCACCGCCGACAAGCCGAACACGATAATGGCCGCAAACGCACCCCAAGCACCATATGTCATCCACGAGGTGAAGTGACTGAAGCTTTGCCACATCATAAGCCCGCGCATCGGTTGGGTCAGTTCGGACAGCAGTAGCAGCAAGCCAACGCCCAAGCACACCGCTGATGCCCACATGGAAGCACAAATAATCTTGGCGTGACGCTTCTGGTCTATCAGATAGAGCACCGCTGCCGTAACGAACCCCCCAGCTCCCATGCCGCCTAAAAACAGGTACAACGCGGGCTGCCAACCCCATATCGATTGCATCTCCATACTCACTTCTCCGTTCCCAGCAGCAAGCAAGACGGATCGTTCGCTTGGGCGATGGGAACCGCAGAGCCCCCTGTAGACTCCATCAGCTCGTCCAAAGGTCCGAATTGCAGAGCGCCGAATTTGCACGCGCGCACGCAGTACGGCTCATCCTCAATAGAAAGCCCCGACCCACGGCAGCAATCGCACTTATCCATGGCAGCCGAATCGTATCGAGGAACCTCGTACGGACACGCTTGGAAGCAGTACTTACAGCCTATGCACACGTTCTTGTTTACCCGCACAACACCGTTAACGTCCTTCGAGATCGCACCAGCCGGGCAAACCTTCATGCAGCTCGGATCGGCACAATGCATGCAGGATGTGGAGATAAAGAACGTCCGTCCTCTTTTACGCTGGTACGAGGAAACAGTCCGCCTGCCAGGAGCATCTTCGGCCAGGCCGTTATGCTTCCTGCATGCTTCAACACAACGCCCGCAGCCAGAACAGCGAGACAAGGCAACCAAGAAACCGTACCGAACGCCGTCATGCTCAGGCGCCAAATCCACTTCTTGAGCGCGCGCCTCATCGCCAGAAGTAACAACTTCTCCCAGCGCAAGCGCGCATGCGCCCGCGGCCGATGCCCGCAAGAGCACTCGGCGCGTTACGTTCGCTTCTTCTCCCATGTTTACACCTACTTTCAATGTCGACGGCGGCTATTCCTCGACGTTAAACACAACACTAGAAGCAAGGGGAGAAACGACGCCGTCTTCGGCAACGGCCCGAACGTCAAGTTTGAACGAACCCGGCTCCTCGGTCACATAGTCGAAGTGCCAATGCACCCAATCCTGCGTGGTGGCCTCAGACGTATCGAACGCACTCCACGTCTGTCCGCCGTCCAGAGAGAACTCCACGGCCTTGATCTGCTTTCCGCAATCATCCGCATAGCCCTCGAACGTGACCATGTCTCCAACCTTGAACGTATCGGAAACCGTGTTGAGCACGCTCACCTTGGCACGATAGTCTGCATCCGGGCCTTGAACCTCGGGAACCTCGTCGGACACGGATAGCTCGATATCGGTAACCGCACGCGTGAAGTACTTCGCCACGGTATCGGGAATCCAAACCTGCAAGCGCTCGCCGTCCGAAAGCTTCTGGTCGCCGATCTGGTACACCAGCATTGCTTCTTTATCCGTCACATACGTCAGCGGCATCGGCAGGCCATAGCCATCCTTGTCTTTGAACGTGATCGTGTTAACCTGCGGATCAACGTCAACCAAGGAAAGCATGTCCGACACTTTAACTCCTGTGACGCTGGCCATGGCAAGCGCGGGGCTCATGCTGCAAGTGCAGCGCATTTTCTCGGTCTCGGCCTTCATGCGCTCGATTTCCTCGAGTCCTATGGTGCGCACCTTCTCCACATTGCCGCCGATATTGACATAGTAGCTCTCGTGAGTCACCGCATCAAAGGCATAGCCAGGCTTGGCGCACATGCTGGTGGCAGCCGTGCCGAACAGGTTGAACACCTCGTCGGTTGGCGTGAGCGTGTCCTGGCAAAACGAGAAGCTACCGGCCACGTTCGCAACTTTGACGTAGTCCACTGCATTGCGCTGCATCACTTGAACAGGGCTTAAATCCTCCGCCGCAATCGCTACCCCGGGACCGAACGCGCTTATGCCGCCCAGCGCGATACTGGCACCCATCGTGCAACCCAGCACCTTCGTCCCAATGGAATGTCTCATGTTATCCCTCCACATTGCTCTTAGCAGTAACCATGACTTTTTGGTTATTAACGCTGACCAGACCCGTTTCCGTGGTGCCGCGGATCGTCAGCACGTAGCTGCCGTCGGTTTCGGGCGTCCACGTATAGTGCCAGTACACCCACTGTCGAGGATCGGTCTGGCCCAAGTCGTAGGCAGTCCACGTTTTGCCGTTGTCCATGGAGAACTCAAGCTTGGTGACCGCTTCGTCGTACGCATCGGCATAGCCTTCGAACGTGAACGGCTTCCCGGTCTCGATGATCATGCCTTCAGGGACCTTCAGGATAGAGGCGTTGGGCTTGTTGATGTACGGGCCCTCGCCATACGAGTTGAAGCCATTCATCATCCAGTCTTCCCAAGGCTTCTCTTCGTCGGTCAGCGTATAGCCCATGCACTGCTTCACGAATGACTGAGCATCGCATCCCTCGACCCAGTTGATGCAGGGGCTACCCTGACTAGGATCGAGACGCTTGCCGCCAATTTCGTACACCAGGTACACGTCGTCGAAGCTTGCCTCCGGCACGCCACGGTTGCTATGCGTCATTTCGCCATTAGTGTGAAACTCCCGACGATCGAACAACACACCGGTGATGTCTTTGCTTGCGCCGCCGCCCTTCTCAATGAGCCAGCTCAACGGAATGCCCGTGATTTCTACGTTGGAAATACCGCCACCTCCAGGCATGTTGTCCACGCAGTGGATTTTGGAGAGTTTTGTAACCGTTGCACCGGCGCCCTCGGCCTCAGCGATGAGATCAGCAAGCTTGGCGGTATACGGCTTGTTCACCAGGCCGTTTATGGTGACTTCCCAATTGTCCACGAAGTCCTGCGGCATTTCCGCATCAAGGACGTTTTTACCCATGATATGGATCAGGTGATCGTAATTGGAATGAATCCAATCGTAGGTAAACATATCTTCGGGTGCAGTGGTGGTGGTTTGGTCGAACTTGAATTCGCCCTGGACATCCTTCACTTTAACGATCCCGTCCAGATGGTCGTACTTGACCTCGTCCCAAAGCTCAGCACCGTTGCCGTTCTCAGTAATGTTATGGCAGCTGATGCATTTTCCGCCACGGTCCTCGAAGTTGGCGCCGTTGCGCTCGCCATAGTGCACGGCGTGCATCACGGTACCCATTTCTTGGCCATCATCGGCGCTGTGGCACAGCATGCACTGATCGACGGTGAGCTTGCTGCCTAGCGCATCGTTCCATACGGTGGGGTGAGCATATTCCATGTTGGACAAGGCGTCGCCAAGATCTTCGTGGCAAGCTCCGCAACCACGGTTGTCGGCATCCAAGAAATAGTTATTGTACGTCGTACCTTCTTCATAGGGGCGGTTCCAGTGGTAACACTGATACTCGGATGGCGTACGCTGGACCTTGGTTCCGTCTTCCAGAGTGCGAATCTCAGGAGCGTACTCCTTGTTAATCTCCTGCCAGCGGGCATTCTCCTCGGCAAGCACCGCCTCGGACTCCTCGATGCTGTTGGCGTATTGTTTCCCCTCGCCCGAAGCATCGCCCTCTGCCGCCGGGTCCTGCTGCGCACAGCCAACAGCGCAAAGCGATCCGGCCAAGAGCACTGTAGTTACCCACACGAACTTCTTTTTCATTCCCCTTCCTTTCTCTCCCTGTGGCGCGAAGAGGACAGACGCCTCGAATCTTGCTCGTCTCAAGCATTTCGAGCGGTCTAGCTCCCCCGTCGCTTTACCTCCAAGCTGTATCGTATCATAAATCATACAAATATGTGATACTTGTCTTAGTGATATATGATTCTTTTTCAAGAATGGATCGAGCTTTGCCCAAAACGATAACCGGGCTTCTTTTCAACAAGGAACCCGGTTATCGTTTTTGCTGTTCAAAGACCTATTTTGCCGAAAATGTCCTACCCTTTTCTAGCAAGGCTCTCCAACCCCTCGAACGCATCCGACAACGCGCTGGGTATCACCACAAGGCCGCCCTTCTCCTTCACGCTATCCGACACGAAGCTCATAGCGCGAAGCTGCAGCGCCGCATCTTCTTCTTTGTACGTGCGCGCGGCGTCCACGAACATTTCGGATATCTCCTTCTCAACTTCAGCCAAGATGACGCGCGCGTTGTACTCGCGCTCAGCGCGGGCTTCAGCCGACATGGCCTCCTGCAGCTCTTCGGGGATCTTGATGTCGCGGATCTCCACCGACACCACCGTAATGCCCCATTCGCTGGTTTTCCGCTCAAGGATGGCTGCGATCTCTTTGTCGATTTGGGCGCGACGCATGCCCATCTGCGCGATATTGACGCCGCCGATCACGTCGCGCAACGTGGTTTGGGCAATCCAGAACACCAGGCGCTCGAAGTTGCGAATTTCAGAGCACGCCTTGCCCGCGTCCCACACCATCCAGAACAAGACCGCGTCTACGTTCACAGGAACCAAGTCGGAGGTCAGTACCTGCTCAGCTTTGAACGACGTCGACCGCATACGCAAGTCGATGACCGCCGACGCGTATTCGACAAAGGGAATCATAAGGATAAGACCGGGACCGGCCACGCGGTTGAACCGACCAAAGCGCATAACCACGGCGCGCTCCCATTCAAGTACAACATGCGCACAGCTGAACAAGACAGCACCTGCCACTATGCCGACCACAAGAATCGCAACCGACGATGCAAGCCATGCAATCAGTCCGAAAACAGCCACAACGGCCAGAACCAGAACCCAGCGCAACATCGTAGCGCCCCAGCGACTTGTAGCCGTATCCTTGAAATTGTCTTCGATCTCAGCCGAAACGCTCGAGCGATCCCGCTCTTCGGGCTCGCTGAAAAACGACCTCTCCCCCATGTTATCTCCCCTATTCGATCGGTTACTCGGAAAAGCGTTCCTTCACCCGCACCAACACGTCCCCCTCCGAGACGTTGCTCTCCCGAGCCACGCGTACCAGTTCGTCGATAACAAGGTCCACGGGAGATTCCGGTAGCTGCAGTACATCTTTGTCGACGTCGGCAACGAACGATCGCTTGCCGCGACTCGAACAAATGAGATTGTCCGCTTCAAGATCCTGGTACACCTTATGAATGGTGTTGTAGTTCACGCCAAGCTGCGTCGCAAGTTCGCGTACAGTTGGCAGCACATCCCCCGGCTTGATCTGGCCGCTTTTAATAAGGAAGATCAAGTTGTTGCGAATCTGCACCCATACGGGCACGCCGGATTTCTCGTTTATGTGCAATGATTCAAACAAAGGGGTGGACTCCGCCTCTCAAAAGCATCCTGCATATGTATGATACCATGATTCAAAAGAGGTCATCCAAGCAGCACAATCCGAACGCATTGGGAAACGTGTGGATCCAAGCCCGGCGGGCGTCTGGCGGGACGAGGGAACGGGACGCGGCGCGGGACTGGCGAGACGCAAGCTCGCTGCCACCCCGCCCACCGCTCCCGGCCCCGCCCCGTTCGCGCAGGCTCCTCTGGTTCGGCGGCACGAACCGAGCCAGCTCTTCGCCGGTCGCCTACCTCGTTCGCGGAGTGCGCACCCGTTTCGCGCTCCCGTTTCGCGCTCCCACGTCGCCACACCCCCGTTTCGCGCTCCCGCGCCGCCCCCACCTCCCGTCCCTGCCCCCACAGCGGCGCTTGCGCGCGAAAAACCGCTCCCGCCGGCAGGTTTTGACGGTTTGAGGTCGCTTGAGCCGACCAGACAAGCGCTCGCAAAAGCGCAGCGCAACAGCCCAAGGCCGTGACCAGGCATAACGGAAAGCAAGCCAAACGGCAACGGGAACGGCGCCAACTTCGACGACCC
>NZ_DBFOSR010000073.1:0-44130 GCF_048427265.1 Paraeggerthella sp. | reverse complement strand
TTCTTTTTCGCCGCCTCGCGTGGTTGCGCACGAAAAACCGCCTTCGCTGGCAGGTTTTGACGGTTTGAGGTCGTCGAGCGCGCGCTATGGGCATCCTTTCTCCGGCGTTGCTTTCGACCGGGCTTCTGACCAGGTACGATGTCGAAGCGCTTGCGCTCTGCAAAACGAAGGGCGGAAGAGACGACCCCTAACCGTCAAAACCTGCCAAAGATGGGAGTTTTTCGTGCGCGGCGGCCTATCGGGGCTTGCAGGCGGACGAAACTTTTGTGCCGTGCCGTGCCGCATGGGGGGGGGGAGGGGTGCGGGCTCCCGGCACGTCTGTGCTCCCGAACTTCGGAGACTCGCGGGAGTTCGGACGGTTCCCGCGAGCGGTTCCCATCTCCTGCTATCATGGATGCGTACTGCGTATCGTATCGTATCGAATGGAATGGAGGGGTCAGTGCAGCTCGGCTTGCGACTCGACCGGATAACCGAGCCGTCCGCGGTGCGGGCCATCTTGGGGTTCGCCTGCAATCAGGGGTTCGTGTTCTCCTTGTTCTACCTGGGCGCCAACCGCGCCTTCGGGGAGGGGGAGTTCGCTTTCGAGCGCGCCGATTTGCTTCTGACCCTGGCGTTCATGGTGCTTTCGTTCGCGATGCTGCGCAACGCGTCTCCTCGCGCGCGCGATGCGCTGCTGTCCCGCACGCTGCTTTGGTGCTATGCGGGGCTGCTGGTGCTGGGGTCGGTCGTGTCGTCTTTGGCTGGGACGGGTGCGTGGGGCATCGCCGTGGAAGGGCTGCTCGTGGGCGTGCCCGCCGGGTTCATGCTGGCTGCTTGGGGCCGTGCGTTCGGCGTTCGCCCGGTTGATCGCTGCGTGCCCGAGGTGTTCATTGCCGCCGCGGTCGCTGCGGGGTTGTGCTTGGTGTTCTCCCTTATCCCGGTCGAGCATGCGCTGCTCGCTCTCAAGCTGCTGCCGTTGGGAAGCGCGTTCGCGCTGCGCGGCTTGGAGCCTTTCGCGCGAGAAGAGGATGCTTCGTCGCGCAAAGGGCCGTCCGCCGGGCTGCAGAGCTTCAGGTTCGGCGATCTGGTCGCCACGCGCGAGCAGCATGACGAAACGGCGCGCCTGTCGAAGAAGATCATCGCGGGAACCGGGTTGTTCGGCCTGACCGCGGGTTTCATGGAAACGTTCGCGTCGGATCCGGGCATGGCTTCGACGCCGGCGTTCTCGGCCAGCTTGCTGCTGCTGGTCCTGTTCTGCGTGGCGGCGCTCCAGCTGATCTCGAGCGGGGCTTCGGCGGGTTCGGATGCCGCCGATCAGCAAGGTCCCCTCGACGGCGTGTACCGCCTTGCCGTGCTGGTGATGATGGCCGGCTTTCTGTTCGTGCCGGTTCTGGGGTCGTTCGGGGTTCCGGGCGAGTCCATCATGCTGGCAGGCTATCTGGGGCTTACGTACGTGCTGGTTTCCCTGTTCCTGGTGATGGCGAAGCTGACCGGCCAGGATGCGGCGCTGTCCTTCGCGCGGGGCTTCGCCATGCTCTACTTGGGCGAGATGGCCGGCATCGCCTTGGGCAACGCCATCGAGCTGTTCGAGCCCGTCGAGCAGGCTCCGTACGCTATCGCCGCGTTCGCAGGGCTAGCGGCCCTGTACGCGTATTTGTTCCTGTTCACCGAGCGCGACTTCCGCGCGCTCTCGGTGATCGTGCGCGACGCCGATCGATTCGACGAAGCGTGCCGGGCCATATCCCAGGATCACGCCCTTTCGAAGCGCGAGTCCGAAATCCTGCCGCTTGCGCTGCGCGGCCGCACCGGCGAGCGCATAGCGGGCGAGCTGTTCATCTCGAAGAGCACGGTGGACACGCATTTGCGGCGCATTTACGCGAAGACGGGCACTCATGGGCGTCAGGAACTCATTGACCTGGGCGAGCGCACGGTGCGCCGCCTTGGCGGCAAGTAGCGCGCTTCAGGGCTTTCGCCCTGACGTGCAAGGAGGACTGCATGGTTGACGAAGAATTGAAGAGCGCGCTGCTTCGCCGTTTGGGCGACGAAGCCGTGCGGTTCGATGTGCCCATGGCGCAGCTCACGACATTTCGCGTCGGGGGTCCGGTGGACTGCCTGGTGGAGCCTCGCGACGAAGAGGGCCTTGCCTTCGCGTTGCGGGCGTGCCGCGAGGCGGGCGTCGAGGTGCGCATCGTGGGCCTGGGCAGCGACCTGCTGGTAAGCGACGAGGGTCTGCGCTGCGTTGTGGTGCGCATCGCCGACAACCTGTCGGACGTGAGCGTTTCGGGCAACATCGTGCGCGCCTGCGCGGGCGCTTCGAACGCGAAGGTCGCGCGCGTAGCATGCGAGGCCGGGCTGGCTGGATACGAATTCGCCAGCGGAATTCCGGGTACCGTCGGGGGCGCCGCCATCATGAACGCCGGCGCTTACGGGGGAGAGTTTCGCGACGTGGCAAGGTCGTTGCGCTGCCTGACGCCGGATGGCCGCATCGTGGAGGTGAGCGCCGAGGAAGCAGACTGGTCGTATCGTCACAGCATGATGGACGACGAGCGCTACGTGGTGCTGTCCGCGGTTTTGGAGCTTTCCTTCGACGATCCCGCGGCCATTGCGGAGCGCATGGAGGATCTGGAGCGGCGTCGGGCCGAGAAGCAGCCGCTCGAGCTGCCCAGTGCGGGCAGCACCTTCAAGCGCCCGGAGGGCTACTTCGCAGGAAAGCTGGTGCAGGATGCCGGCTTGCGAGGATATCGCGTGGGCGGGGCGCAGGTTTCGACCAAGCATTGCGGCTTCGTGGTGAACGTGGACGGAGCGAGCGCCGCGGACGTGCGCCGCGTGATAGCCGACGTGCAGGATCGCGTCCAGGCGAGCGCGGGCGTTAGGCTGCAGCCCGAGGTGCGGATGTGGGGCTTTCGGGAGGAAGCGCGCTGACGAACGCTGCGAGCAGCGTGCTGGCGAAGCGCTTGCGCCTGCCCGTCTCTATATGATATAAAAGAAGTAACAAATAATCGAGAGCGACGATGCTTCGCAGACGAGGGGGCGGGCGTTGATAGACAAGGCTATCTTCGCGCTACAGGGCGTGCGCGCTGCGCTTGTCGTATTGGTCGCATTTTCCTGTGCGCGCGCGTTCGCCGTGGTGGGGCAAGCTTGGGCCCTTGCTGCCGCGATCGTGGATTTGTGGAAGGGCGCTTCGGTGTCCGACCAGGTTTTCTGGATAGCGCTGTTCGTCGCGTGCTTCGTTGCGCGGCAGGTTCTTTTGTACGCGCAGGAAACGTACCTCGATCGCTACGCGGCCGCGCGGGCCGACGAACTGCGCCAGCGGCTGCTCTCGCGCGTGTTCGAAACGGGCGCGGCGGTGGTGCAGAAGCACGGGACGGGCAACGTGACCACCCTTGTTTTAGAGGGCGTCGACCAGGTGGAGACCTATATTCGCCTGATTCTGCCGAAGGCCGTGGGCGTCGTGGTCATCCCCCTGGTGCTTCTGTGCTGGATATTCCCGCTCGATTGGGTTTCGGGCGTGATCGCGCTGGTGGCGTTTCCCTTTATTATCCTGTACATGGTCATCCTGGGACACACGGCGCAGGATGAGGCCGCCAAGCAGCACGCGACGTTTCAGATGCTGTCGAACACGTTCATCGACGCGCTGCGCGGCATCGACACGCTCAAGCTGTTCGGTCGCGGTCGCTCCTACGGCAGCAGCATCTACGCGGCGAGCGAGCGCTTCCGCGAAGCAACCATGAAAACCCTGCGCGTGGCCACGCTGTCGAGCACCGTGCTGGATTTGTTCGCAACCGGCTCGCTGGCGGCTGTGGCGATCATGCTGGGGTTTCGCCTGGTGGACGGGACGCTTGCCTTTTTCCCGGCGCTCGTGGTGCTGGTGATGGTTCCGGAGTACTTCAAGCCGGTGCGCGAGTTCGCCGCCGACTACCACGCCTCGCTCGACGGAAAGAACGCGCTGGTTTCGATCCTCGGCATCGTCGACGAGCCGCAGGCCGCGCCTGTCGACGACGCTTCGGATCCCGTGCCGACCTGGGGGCCGGATTGCGCGTTTTCCGCCTGCGGCGTGGGTTTCTCGTACCCGGGTTTCAAGGCTCTCGAGGACGTGCGGTTCGAGGTGCGCGGCTTCGCGCGCGTGGGTATCGTCGGTGCGAGCGGCGCTGGCAAGAGCACCCTGGTCAACCTGTTGGGCGGCTTCGCCGATCCAAGTGCGGGGTCGTTTCGCGTGGGAGGCGCGACTGCGGCCGGGCTGCATCGGGTCGATTGGCAGCGGCAGACGGCCTACATTCCTCAGAATCCGTACGTGTTCCATGCCACGCTGCGCGAGAACATCGCGTTTTACCGCCCCGATGCCGACGAGGCGGACGTTTCCCGCGCAGTCGAGGCGATGGGCCTTGGCGATCTGGTTTCCCAGCTTCCTGACGGCTTGGATACGGTTATCGGCGAGGGGGCCCGGTCCCTTTCGGGCGGACAGGCGCAAAGGATAGCCCTTGCGCGCGCGTTTCTGGATGCTGATCGGCGGATTCTCTTGTTCGACGAACCGACGGCGCACCTGGATATCGAGACGGAATGGGAACTCAAGGAGCGCATGCTGCCCCTCATGGAGGGGCGTCTGGTGTTTTTTGCCACCCACCGGCTGCATTGGATGTCCGATATGGACTACGTGCTGGTGGTCGACGGGGGCCGCGTGGTGGAGGCGGGTCGTCCCGAAGAGCTGGCCGTGCACGACGGGCCGTATGCGCGGCTTGCGTCTCGGTTGGGCGGTGATGTCGCATGAGCGGCGTGGATGCGAAGGGGGCGAGGGCTATGCGCAGGACGTGGCGCGAGGATCGCTGGGTCGTGCCGTTCTTCAAGCGGTACCGCAAGGTGCTCGCGCTCGCGCTGTTCCTGGGCTTCGCGACGTTCGCTTTCGCGGCCGGCCTCATGTTCACCTCCGGCTTTCTGATAAGCGGCGCCGCCGGTGTGCCCGAGTCCATTTTGGCCCTCAATTTGCCGCTCATCTTCGTGCGCATATTCGGCATAGGCAAGCCGCTGCTTCATTACCTGGAGCGGCTGTGCAGCCACGACTGGGTGCTGCGCATGACGTCCGACCTGCGTCTGAAGCTGTACCGGTCGCTTGAGAAGGATGCGCTGTTCTTCCGCGCGACGCATCGTACGGGCGATGTGCTGGGTCTTTTGTCCGAGGATATCGGGCATTTGCAGAACCTTTATTTGAGAACGGTGTTCCCGACGGTGATCGCCTGGGTACTGTGGTTCGCCCTGGTGGCGGCTGCGGGGTTCTTCTCGCCGTTTCTGGCGTGCATGCTGCTTGTCATGCTGGGGTCGGCGGTCCTGCTGCTGCCTGCGGTTTCGGTGCTGGCATGCGGCGCGCGCCGCATGCGCTACAAAGCGCTGCGAAACGATCTGTACGCCGAGCTGACCGACAACGTGCTGGGCGTGTCCGACTGGGTGTTCTCCCAGCGCGGCGACGAGTACCTGACGCGCTACCGCGCGGCCGAGCGCTCCATGAGGGAGCTGGCCGCCGCCGAGGAGCGCTTCGCCCGCCGCCGCGACGTGGTGCTGCAGGTTCTGTTCGCCGTGACGGCTGCGCTGCTCCTTGTTTGGGCGGGTTCGCATTTCGGCGGGCAGGGCGCCGATGCGGCGAACTGGATCGCAGCGTTCGTGCTGGGCTTCTTCCCGCTCATCGACGCGTTCGCGCCGCTGTCGGCGTCGGCGGTCGACGCGTTCTCGTACGGCGACTCGCTCGAGCGCTTGAACGAGCTTCCGGATGTCGACGAGCGCTCTGCGGAGCAAGCCGCGCAGCCGTGCGCGCCCCTCGATATGCTGGTGGAGGGCGTAACGTATGCGTATCCGGGATCTGCGCGGCCCGTGCTCAAGGGGATGCAGCTTGAGGTTCCCGCAGGCCAGAAGGTCGCGATCCTGGGACGCAGCGGTGCGGGGAAGAGCACGCTCGCATCGCTCATGCGCGGCGACCTCGTTCCCGACGAGGGGCGGGTTACGCTCGGCGGCGTGCCGACGCGCGACCTGGGAGACGACGCGTGCGCGTACATCGGCGTGATTCAGCAGCGCGTTTACCTGTTCAACATGACTCTTTTGGAGAACGTGCGCATTGGGAGGCCCGACGCGTCCGTTGACGAGGTGCGAAACGTTCTCGAGCAGGTAGGCTTGCGCGACATGGTCGACCGGCTTCCCGATGGGCTGGACACGATGGTCGACGAGGCTGGCCTGCGGTTCTCGGGCGGCGAGAGGCAGCGCATCGCGCTTGCGCGCGTGCTTTTGCAGGATGCGCCCGTTGTCATCTTGGACGAACCGTGCGTCGGGTTGGATCCTTTGACTGAGCAGGCCCTGCTGTCCACGCTCTTCAAGACGCTGGCCGATCGCACCGTCATCATGATCACGCATCACCTGCTGGGCGCTTCGGCTTGCGATCGGGTGGTGTTCGTGGAGGACGGCCGCGCGGTTTTGGACGGAGCTCCGTGCGAGCTCGAGCGAACGAGTTCGCGCTATCGCCGCCTGCTCGCGTTCGACCGGGGGCGGCGGCTGCAAGACGTCGACGAGTCGTGCGAGGGCTGAGGCGCTTGCGGTTTCTGCTAGTATGGAGTCATGGACCAAGACCGCCCGACATACCGAGACTTTGCCGTATGGGCACGTCAACCGCTCGACGAGGTCGAGCGCGATTGCGAGGTGCAGGCGTTTCGGGCCAGCGGGCCGGGCGGGCAATGCGTGAACACCACGGACTCGGCGGTGCGCATGGAGCACCGCCCAAGCGGGATCGTCGTGGTTTCGCGCGAGTCGCGCAGTCAGTTTCGCAATAGGCGGCTGTGCTTGCAGAAGCTGCATGCCGTGTTCGAGCGCGCGGCGATGCCCCCGAAGGCTCGCCATGCCACGAAGCCTTCCCGAAGGGCGCGCGAGGCGCGCCTGGCCGACAAGCATCGCCGCGTACAGGTGAAGTCGCGGCGCGGGCGCGTGGAGGGGGAGTAGCTGCGGTTTTGCCGAGTCGTTGGGACGGGCGGCGCTCGGGTTTCCCCCTAAGTGCGCTCCGGTTCGTCGTCGATGCGCTTGAGGATGTCGCCCGGCTGGCAAGTTCCCGGCAAATGGCGTCAAGCGTTTTGAAACGCACGCCGCTCACTTTGCCGTTCTTTATCTTCGAGAGGTTGCCGTCCGCGATGCCTACGCGCCCCGCCAAATCTCCAAGCGATATTTTTCGGTCAGCCATCATCCGATCAAGGCGCAATACAATAGTCATGACGTTTCCCTAGATGATCTCGAAGTTCTCGTCTTGGATAAGGTAGCCGTATTCGAATATCTGCCCAAGGCAGAAGATGATGCCCGCCGCAACCAAAGCGATGATGCCCGTTTCGTTGAATATCGTGAAGTAAGGCTGGCCGGTGGCGAAGCTGAGCAGCGCGTATCCCAGCCACTGCGGCAGCAGCACGGCGGCGAGCAGCATCACGGCTATCGTTTTGATCTTGCGCGGTAGTTCTTTGAGGAAAGGGGTTTGCTCGCGCCCGATACGAAGGAGCGTGAGGGCCACGTACACGAACAGGATCGCAAGGAGCGTCAGCTGGACCAAGCTGGAGACGGTTTTCACGGCAAGCCGGTCTCCGAGAATGGGGCTTAGGCTTGCCAGGGAGGGTAGGCCGAAGAACGCGAAGGTTCCGCTACATCGTCTTCGCCCAGGTTCTGTCAAAACGAACGAGTTTTGCTGGCCCTCAGGTCAGGATAAATGCAGCGCGCAAGTCTCTGACCAGGCATGATGAAAAGTGCCCCTTTGTAACCTGCCTGCGAGAGGCGGAAAATCCCCGCAAAACTCGTCCGTTTTGACAGAACCTGGAAATCTCTGTGGCGAATTGAAGCGCTCCCGCCAACCTTGCCGATCCCCATGTTCAATCCGAAAAACCTGCCGGGTTTTCGGATCGCAAGCACGAAAGGCGCCCCGAAGCGCCCCGGCATCTCGCTGCGCGGCGCGCCGCGCAGGCGTCGAGCGCACCTCGCGCGCAGCTCGTCCGTCGCTTGCACCCGCACCCCGCCCGTATCTCGCACGCAGCGCGCCTGCCGCATCCGAGCGGGCGTAATCTGCCGCTTCGGCGCGTCTGGTGATTCTTGGAACTTTGCGCCTTGTCGGTCTCGCTCCGGTATCCTTGTTGGTCGCTTACAGGAACCCCGACATTTCAAGGACGGCATCCATGCTCAAGGTGAACCGTGCGGTACTGCACGTTTTCGATTTCGTTTTGTGCGTCAACGTCTTCTCTCAGGAAGAGCTTGACCTGGACAGTAAGAACGCCAAGCGCTACGTGACGAGCCATGCGAAAAAGGCGCTCGGCAACCTGGACAACAAGCGCGGCGAGTTCTCCGAAGATAGCATGTTCGCCGAAGAGATTCGCGCGTATTTTCTGGGGCAGCGCGACTTCATCGACCTGTCCGTGCAGGTAGCCGAGTTCATCGCTACCGAGCTGGGCCGTATGGAGAAGGCCGAGTCGACCGATCTTCTGGTCATCGACTTCGAGGACGACACCGACTCTAACGTGCGGAACATGACCGACGAGGAGGCCGAGGCGGCCTATCGCGGCGAAGGGAAGCGCTACTTCGCGCTCCTTCTGCTGGAAAGCAAGCAGGCGTTCATGCACGAGGTGGGCCGCGGCGAGGAGGGCGGCACGCGCGTGGACGTGGCGCGTCACCATGCGATCCTTCCGAACTCCTCGCAAAAGGTTGCTTCCTACGCGTTGATCGAGTCGAAGTCGCTCGCGGTGCTGTTCTGCGACAAGAAGCGAACCATCGCTGGCGAAGACCGCTGGCTCATCCCCGACGGGTTGCTGCAGTGTTCCATGGAGGCGTCGAGCAAGGAGGTGTTCGACACGGTCGCGCGCATCGCGGAAGAAGTTGCCGAGGAATACGGCGCCAACACGGCGATGGCGGTTTCGAAGGCGAAGGCCTATGTGGCCGAAAACGCCGAGGAGTCGGACGAGCTTGCGCCGTGGGATCTTGCTGACGAGGTGTTCGAAGACGAGCCTTTGCAGAAGCGCTTCGAGGAAGCGCTCGCCGAGGAAGCGCTGCCGGAGCGCGTGGTCGTGGAAAAGGCGGTGGCCCAGCGCGTGGCGAAAAGCCACAAGATCGTTACCGATACGGGCATCGAGGTGAAGTTCCCAGCCGAATACTCGCAAAGCCCCGAGTTCATCGAGTTCGTCAGCGCGCCGAACGGGCTGATCTCTATCGAGCTGAAGAACATCGGGCGCATCGAGAACCGCTAAGCGCCCGCGGCTTCAGGAGGGTCGAGGGACCGATCGGGCCGTGGCGAAGCGAGGGGATGCCCCGTTGCTGCGCCTTGCCCGGTCGGTTCTGGGATTTTGTCCATCTGCCCCTGCGCCGCTGGCAGAGTTTTCCGGCTTCCTCCTTTCTTTCCGATCAAGTTGCTATACAATAGATTAACTTTTCATCCGACAGGCACCGCCGACCACGCTCGCTGGCGACGATGCTGCGATTCGCCAGAAGGAGGTCTAGCGACTATGGAGCCGAACATCGAAGAGGTGGCAGGGCGCATTCGGGCGCTACGCGAAGACCTCGACATCACCATGCAGGAAATGGCGGATGCTACCGGACGTTCCGTGGCGGAGTACGCCGCGCAGGAATCCGGTGATCAGGACCTGTCGTTCACGTTTCTGTACAAGTGCGCCGAGCGGTTGGGCGTCGACGTCATTGAGCTGCTGACCGGCGAAAACCCGCATCTGTCCGGCTACTCGCTCACGCGCGCCGCCGATGGCCTGTCCATCAAGCGCCGCGCAGGCTTCGAGTACCTGCACAAGGCTCCTCACTTCAAGAACAAGCTGGCGGAGCCGTTCCTGGTAACCGCTCCTTATCTGGAAGAGGAGCAGGACCGCCCCATTCACCTGTCCTATCACGTGGGACAAGAGCTCGACTACATCATCTCGGGACGCATGCGCTTCGCGTACGAGGACCATGTTGAAGAGTTGGAAGCCGGCGATCTGCTTATGTACGATTCCGGCCGCGGCCACGGCATGATCGCCACCGGAGGCGAGCCGTGTACGTTTCTGGCCATTGTCATGAAGCCCCACGGGGAAACGATTATCTAGGCGCTGCCGACCGCCGCTCGCGCACTGCGGGCGATCGCGCGCCTGACAGCGCCTTCAATTCGATGATCGTATCCGTCTCGCGGCGGACTGGCCGCCGCATATCCTGCAAGGAAGAACACCTATGAGAAACATCAACCTCCGTTACGTGAACGAAACCTACGACTGCGAAGGCAAACTGTCCGATTTCCAGGTCAAATGCCCCGAAGCCTTCAACTTCGGCTACGACGTGGTGGACGACATCGCGCTGAACGACCCCGATCGTCGCGCCATGGTGTGGTGCAACCCCGAAGGCGAAGAGCACGTGTTCACGTTCGGCGACATGAAGCGCTGGTCGGACAAGACCGCCAACTTCCTGGCGGACGCCGGCATCGGTCGCGGCGACTACGTCATGGTGATCCTGCGCCGCCATTACCAGTTCTGGTTCGTGGCCACGGCGCTGGCGAAGCTGGGCGCGGTCATGGTGCCCGCCACCTTCATGCTCAAGGAGCACGACCTGGAGTATCGCCTGAACGGCGCTTCCATCAAAGCCATGATCGCCACGTCGCTGGGCGACATCGCCGAAGTGACCGACGCCGTGGAGGCGTCGTGCCCGTCGCTCACGGCGAAGATCCTGGTGAACGGCGCGGGCGGCGGTTTGACGCCCGAAGACGAAACGGGCGCGATCGTGCTGCCCGAAGGCGAGCTCATCGGTCCCGCCCTGTCCGGGCCGGAGGGCGTGTGCGCGGCTCCCGCCGTGCGCGAGGGCTGGCTCGATTTCAACACGGGGGTGCGCGCCGCCTCCGACGAGTTCGCGCGCCGCGAGACGGCCGCCGCCGATCCCATGCTCATGTACTTCTCGTCCGGGACGTCGGGCAATCCGAAAATGGTGCTGCACGATTCCGAATACGCTATCGCGCACCTGGTCACGGCCAAGCATTGGCACAACGTGGATCCCGAAGGCGTGCATTTCACCATCGCGGACACGGGTTGGGGCAAAGCCGTGTGGGGCAAGTACTACGGACAGTGGCTCATGGAGGCGTGCGTGTTCACGTACGACTTCGACCGGTTCCATCCGTCCGAGATCCTTTCGCTCATCGGGCGCTACGGCATCACCACGCTGTGCTGCCCGCCCACCATGTACCGCATGATGATGGCCGAGGACATCGATTCGTTCGACCTGTCCACGCTTGCGTACTCCACCACGGCGGGCGAGGCGCTCAACCCCGACCTGTTCGATTTCTGGAAGGAGCACACGGGACTCACCATCTTCGAAGGGTTCGGGCAGACCGAAACGCCGCTGACCATCGCGAACCTGACGGGGTCTTCTCCGCGTCCCGGCTCCATGGGCAAGCCCATCCCGCTGTACAACACGCAGATCCTGCGCGAGGACGGCTCGCGATGCGAAACGGGCGAAACGGGCGAAGTGTGCATCGACGTGCGCGAGAAGGCTCCCGGCATCATGCTGGAGTACTACCGCGATCCCGAGAAGACGGCGGCGGCCATGCACGACGGCTGGTACCACACGGGAGACACGGCCTGGCGCGACGAGGACGGCTACTTCTGGTACGTCGGCCGCAACGACGACGTCATCAAGTCGAGCGGTTACCGCATCGGCCCCTTCGAGATCGAAAGCGTGCTGCTCGAGCACGAGTCCGTGCGCGAGTGCGCGGTCACGGGCGTGCCCGACCCGGTGCGCGGCAAGGCCGTCAAGGCCACCGTGGTGCTGGCGGAAGGGTTCGCGGGCTCCGACGTGCTCACGCGCGAGCTGCAAACCTGGGTCAAGCACCGCACGGCTCCGTACAAGTACCCGCGCATCGTGGAGTACGTCGAGGCGCTGCCGAAAACCGTGAACGGCAAGATCCGCCGCGCGGCCATCCGCGAGGTGGACGAGAGCGCGAAGCCCGTGGAAGGGCTCGTGTGATGAGCGCGCAGCGCTATGCCCCCGACGCGTCGGTGGTGGTCGTGTGCGGCCACTACGGCGTGGGGAAGACGAACTTCTCGCTCAACCTGGCCTTTGACGCGCGCGAGCGCGGCGTGGACGTGACCCTGGTCGATTTGGACGTGGTGAATCCCTACTTCCGCTCGAGCGACTACCGCGCGCTGCTGGAAGAACGGGGGATTTCCGTGATCGCTCCGGTGATGGCGGGAACCACGCTCGACAGCCCCAGCTTGTCCGGGGCCGTCGGCCCGGCCGTCGAGTCGGCTCGCAAGGACGACGGGCGCGAGCGCCTGCTCATCATCGACGCCGGGGGCGACGACGTGGGCGCGACGGCGCTCGGCCGGTTCGCCGGTTCGGTTGCGGCGGCTCCCTACGAGATGCTGTACGTGGTGAATCGCAGCCGCAACCTTACGCAGGACCCGGCCGAGGCGGTCGACGTGCTGCGCGAAGTGGAGGAGAAATGCCACCTGCACGCCACTGCGATCGTGAACAACACGCACCTCAAGCAGGATACCGACGAAGCTACGGTGAGGCAGGGCGTGCCCTTCGCGCAAGCGGTCGCGGAGCAGGCGGGCCTGCCTTTGGCGTGCACGACGGTCCCGATAAGCCTCGCAGACCGGAAAACTGCCCTCTTTGGACTGAATGACGGTCGGCAAACGCTCTATCCTGTGCAAGTATATGTACGTACTCCTTGGGAATAATGCGAGAGTACGCGTTTCAGCGGGTTTGTCCGTCTGATGCGCGTTGAGCTCCTGTGCCCGCGGCGCGGCGCAGGAGCCTACAAGACGAGGAAGGTTCCATCATGCCGAGAATACTGGTAGACGATCATTTTTGCAAAGGGTGCGGCCTGTGCGTCGACGCGTGCCCGACGCACATCATCGAACTCGATCACGAGCGCATCACCGCGAAGGGCTACCATCCGGCGCGCCTGATCGATGCCGAGCGTTGCACGGGCTGCATGTCCTGCGCGCTCATGTGTCCCGACGTCGCGATTACGGTGGTGAGGTAGCTATGGCAGAGAAAGTGCTCATGAAGGGCAACGAGGCGATGGCCGAGAGCGCGATTCGCGCCGGGTGCCGATTCTTCTTCGGATACCCCATCACGCCGCAGACCGAGCTTGCCGCGTACATGTCCAAGCGCTTGCCGAAGGAAAACGGCACGTACCTGCAGGCGGAAAGCGAGGTCGCGGCCATCAACATGGTGTACGGTGCCGCGTCCGCGGGCGCGCGCGTCATGACGTCCTCCTCGTCGCCGGGAATCTCGCTCAAGGGCGAGGGCATCTCCTACATGGCCGGCTGCGATCTGCCGGGCGTCATCGTGAACGTGCAGCGCGGCGGCCCGGGCCTCGGCGGCATCCAGCCGTCGCAGTCCGATTACTGGCAGGCCACGCGCGCAACCGGCCACGGCGACTTCCAGATCATGGTGTACGCGCCTTCGACCGTGCAGGAAATGGCCGACTGCGCCTACCTGGCTTTCGACAAGGCCGACGAGTACCGCATCCCCGTCATGATCTTGGCCGACGGCATGCTGGGCCAGATGATGGAGCCGGTGGTCCTTCCCGAGCGCAAAGAGCAGTTGCCCGAGAAGCCCTGGGCCACCACGGGCCACAAGAACGCCCGCGCCCACAACATCATGGACTCGCTGTACCTCAAGGCGGAAGACCTCGAGCGCCTCAACCGCGAGCGGTTCGAGCGCTACGACCTGATCAAGGCCAACGAGCAGCGTGCCGAGTCGTTCATGGTCGACGACGCCGACATCGTGCTGGTCGCGTTCGGCGCCTCCGCCCGCATCGCGCGCAGCGCGGTCGTGTCGGCTCGCGAGAAGGGCATCAAGGCCGGTCTCATCCGTCCGATCACGCTGTGGCCGTTCCCGACCGACGCGCTGGAGCATGTCATGGGCACCGCCAAGACGTTCCTGTCGGTCGAGATGAACATGGGCCAGATGGTCGACGACATTCGCTTGGCGGCCGCGGGCCGCGTTCCGGTCGAGTTCTTCGGCCGTACGGGCGGCATCATCCCCACGCCGGTGGAGGTGCTTGCCAAGATCGAGGAACTGCAGGGAAAGGTAGGTGCGTAGCATGAGCGCCGAAGAGAAGATCGTGTTCGAGCGTCCGCATGCGCTCCTTCCCGTCATCACCAATTACTGTCCGGGCTGCCCGCACGGCATCGTGCATCGTTTGGTGGCCGAAACCATCGACGAACTGGGCGTTGAGGGCGACACGATCGGCGTCGCGCCGGTCGGCTGCGCCGTCACCAACCCCGACTTTTTCTCCTGCGACATGGTCCAGGCCGCGCATGGGCGCGCGCCGGCGGTGGCCACCGCGGTGAAGCGCGTGCTTCCCGACAGCGTAGTGTTCTCCTATCAGGGCGACGGCGACCTGGCTTCCATCGGCATGGCCGAGACCATCCACGCGGCAACGCGCGGCGAGCACATCACCGTCATCTTCATCAACAACGCCATCTACGGCATGACGGGCGGCCAAATGGCTCCCACCAGCTTGCCGAACCAGGTGACGCAGACCTCGCCGTACGGCCGCGACGTGTCCACGGCGGGCTACCCGGTGCGCGTGTGCGAGATGCTGAGCACGCTCGACGGCGTGGCGTACCTGGAGCGCGTGACGGTGGACAGCCCCAAGAACGTGCGCAAGGCGAAGAAGGCCATTAAGAAGGCGTTCCAGAACCAGATCGACGGCGTGGGGTACTCGCTGATCGAAGTGGTGTCCACGTGCCCGACGAACTGGGGCCTCACGCCGCAGGATTCGTTTGCGTGGATGCGCGAGAACATGCTGCCGTACTATCCGCTGGGCGTGTACAAAGACGTGGTGGCCGACGGGTTCGCCAATGCAGCCGAGGCTGCGTCGGCGCGCAACGCCGATTGCCCGGTGGCGCATCCGGTGACGGAAGGGGGTGCGCGATGAGCCGCACCATGAACGCCGTTCTGGCGGGCTTCGGCGGCCAGGGCATCCTGTTCGCCGGCAAGATCATCGCCATCGCCGGCCTGATCGAGGACCGCGAGGTTTCGTGGCTGCCCTCCTACGGCCCCGAGATGCGCGGCGGCACCGCGAACTGCAGCGTGTGCCTGGCCGACGATCCCATCGGCAGCCCGCTCGTGCTGACGCCCGACGTGCTGGTGGTCATGAACCAGCCTTCGCTCGACAAGTTCGAGGGCAGCGTGCAGGAAGGCGGCACCGTGGTGGTGGACTCCACGCTGGTGCAGCGCATCCCCGAGCTTCCCGGCGTGAACGTGTTCGCCGTTCCGGCCACGCAGCTGGCCGAAGAGAACGGCTACAAGGGCCTGGCGAACGTGATCCTGGTAGGGAAGCTGTTCGCCGAAACCGGGTTCTGTTCCGAAGAGACGCTTAAGGCGGCTGTCGAGAAGTGCGTGCCCGCGAAGAAGATCGCGAAGCTCCCGGCGAACCTTGCCGCGCTTGAGCTGGGAATGAAGTCGTAGGTCGTGCCGAGGGGCGCATCGCAAGAGCGCCCCGCCCGCGCGCGGCGCGGGCGAGTGAGGTGGAGGGAGCCACATGGTAGCTGAACTGGCCGAGATCGGCCTGCGCATCAAGGGCCTGCGCGAGGCGTGCGACGTCACGCCCGAGGATATGGCCGCCGAGCTTGAAGTGCCGCTGGAGAAGTACCTCGAATGGGAGGAAACAGGCGCTGACGTGCCTATTTCCGCCATTTACCACCTGGCGCACACCTTCGGCGTGGAATTTACCGAGATCCTGACGGGAACCGCGGCGAAGCTGAACACCTACCAGGTGGTGAAGAAGGGGGAGGGCCGCGAGGTCGATCGCTACCCCGGCTACCACTTCGAGGATCTGGCTTGGCGCTACACCGGCAAGATCATGCAGCCTTTGCTGGTGGTGCTCGATCCGTCGGACGAGCCGGCGAAGCTGGTTACGCACACCGGCCAGGAGTTCAATCTGGTCCTCGAGGGCACGGTCGTCGTGACGTGGGAGGACAAGGAATTCGAGCTGCACGCCGGAGACAGCATCTACTTCAACCCGGAGCATCCGCACGGTCAGCGTTGCGGAAGCGACGTGCCCGCCAAGTTCGTCACCATTATCGCGGAGTGATCCGATCCGCCGTTCTCCGAACGGCGGATCCGCTCGACGCTGCGAAGCGCTGCGGCGGCCCATCTTGCCGCTCCAAGCCCTCGTCGCGTACCCACGGTACGCTTCCTCGGGCTTTCACGGCAATCTGAGCCACCGCAGCGCTTCTCGCTGACCTTGCTGGACCGATAAGGCGTGAGAAAGGAAAGCTGCGCCCGTGAATCACATCTTGAAGAAATACTGTCCGCGCATCGAGTTCGATTCGTACGAGGACTTTTACGAGAACTTTCAGATCGACGTGCCCGAGGCGTTCAACTTCGGTTTCGACGTAGTGGACGAATGGGCGCGCGTGGAGCCGGGCAAGCAGGCGCTCGTGTGGTGCGACGACCACGATGCCGAGCATGCGTTCACGTTCGAGGAGCTTGCGCGTCTATCGAACCGCGCCGCTCACGGCTTCGCGCGACTGGGTATCGGCAAGGGCGACGTGGTCATGATGATCCTGCGCCGCCGCTGGGAGTACTGGGTGTGCGCCGTGGCGCTGTGCAAGCTGGGCGCCACCATCATTCCGGCGTCGTTGCAGCTGACGAAGAAGGACATCGTGTACCGTGCGGCCAGCGCGCAGGTGAAGGCCGTCGTATGCGTGAACGACGAGTACGTGTGCGAGCAGATGGAGGAGGCGCTGCCCGAGTCGCCGTCCATCGCAAATCGCATCATCGTGGCCGGTCAACGAGACGGTTGGACCACGTTTAACCAGCTGATCGAGGGCGAGTCCGACGAGTTCGAGCGCCCCGTGGGCGAAGCCGGCGTCACGAGCAAGGACATCATGCTCATCTACTTCACGTCGGGCACCACCGGCATGGCGAAGGCCGTGTGCCACAACTTCGCGCATCCTCTGGGCCATATCATCACGGCGAAGTACTGGCAGCAGGTCGAGGAGAACGCGCTGCACATGAGCGTGACCGACAGCGGCTGGGCGAAGTTCGGCTGGGGCAAGATCTACGGGCAGTGGATTGCCGGCGCCACCGTGTTCGCCTACGACATGGACAAGTTCGTGCCGGAAAAGCTGCTGCAGAAGATCCAGGATCATAAGCTGACCACGTTCTGCGCGCCGCCCACCATGTACCGCTTCATGCTGCAGGAAGACGTGAGCGCCTACGACCTGTCGAGCGTGCGCACGTTCGCCACGGCAGGGGAGCCGCTCAACGCTGAGGTGACGCTTGCGTGGGAGCGGCTGACGGGCAAGAAGATCCGCGAGGGCTTCGGCCAGACGGAGGGCCCGGTGCTGCTGGCGACGTTCCCGTGGATCGATCCGCGTCCCGGCTCCATGGGCAAGCCGTCCCCGCTTTTGAACGTCAAGTTGCTCGATGACGACGGCGTGGAGGTTCCCGATGGCGAAGAGGGCGCGATCTGCGTCACGGGCCTGAAGGAAGCGTATCCGCCGGGCCTGTTCGTAGGGTACTACCAGGACGAAGAGCGTACGCGCGAAGCCGTGGGCGGCGCGTACTACAACCTGCACGACATGGCGTGGCGCGACTCGGACGGGTACTGCTTCTTCGTCGGTCGCAACGACGACGTCATCAAGTGCTCGGGTTACCGCATTGGGCCTTTCGAAGTGGAAAGCGCGCTCATCGAGCATCCGGCAGTGGTCGAGTGCGCCGTGACGGCTGCGCCCGATCCGATCCGCGGCAAGGTGGTCAAGGCCACGATCGTGCTCGCTCGGGGCTACGAGCCGTCCGACGAGCTGGTCAAGGAGCTGCAGAACCACGTGAAGCACGTGACCGCCCCGTACAAGTACCCGCGCATCGTGGAGTTCGTCGACGAGCTTCCCAAGACCATCGGCGGCAAGATCAAGCGCAAGCTGATCCGCAACAACGACGGTATCGAGGACTAACGGCGATCGGGCCGGCCTCGTTTCCCGGCCCGATCGGCTTCAACGGCGCTCTCGGAAAGATTGTCGCCCGAAACGTACGGTTTTCGCTTGGAAACCGTACGTTTCGGGCGACAATCGTTTCTACCACAAGCCTGCTGCGTACACGAGGATGCCCAGCATGATGACCGCGAGCGCGATCGCCTTGGGGCGGCTGACCCGCTCCTTGAAGATGAAGACACCGAACACGGTGACGTAGAGGTAGCTGGTCGCCTCGAGCACCGGCGCCATGGACAGCGGGATGCCGCGAAACGACACCACCAGCATGAACGTGGACGCCAACATGAGCACGTATCCGCCGATCACCAGCGGGTTGAGGTATTCCTGCATGAAGCTGCCATGCGGCTTCACCGCTTCTTTCTTGAGCATGACCTGCGCGATGGAACTGACGAACACGCCGAGCGCGCCGATGGCGATGTAGGGGATCATCTCAGCGAAGGGCATGGTCGACCGCCTTCTTCGCCGGTTCGGGCTGATCCGCGTCGGCTGCGTCGGCGCGCGAGTACAGCACCACGCCGGCTACGACGATGGCCGCGCCGAGCACCTTCAGGAAGTTCAGCTCCTCTTGGAAGAAGAGCACTCCCCAAACCAGTCCCCAGAACACCGTGATGGCCCGGTTGGAGAACGCCGTGGTCAACGGCAGGCGCTTTATCACCTGCTGCCAGCCGATGGCGTACAGGAACAGCACCGCCAGCACAGCGGCGTAGAGCAGGTAGAATCGCACGTCGTCGAACGCGAACGAGGCGGCCATCTTGCCGAACAGGTCGGTGAGCGAGTACAGCACGAACAGCAGGTGCAGCGAGACGAACGATTTGAGGTTGACGTGCTTCACGATTACCGACCCGCAGAAGCGAAGAACGCGCACGCAGCTTCGATGACGTGCGCGCGATGCTCTTCGGAAAGCGCGTAGTACAGGGGCAGGCGTACCAGGCGCTCGCTTTCCTTCGTGGTGTGACGATCTTCTCCGAAGAACCTTCCGAACTTCTTGCCCGCAACGGAGGAATGTAGCGGAACGTAATGGAACACGCAGAGAACTCCCTGTTCGCGCATGTGCGCGATGAACGCGCTGCGCTGCTCGAGGTCCCTGCACTTGAGGTAGAACATGTGGGCGTTGTGGGTGCAGTCGGGCGGTACGACGGGCAGCGAGCACGCTTTCGCTTCGGCGTACGGGGCAAGCGCCTCGTAGTAGGCGTTCCAAGTGGCCAGACGGTCGTCGTTGATCTCGTCTGCGCGTTCGAGCTGCGCCCACAGATAGGCCGCGTTCAGCTCGCTGGGCAGGTAGCTCGAGCCGTAGTCGACCCAACTGTACTTGTCCACCTGGCCGCGGAAGAACCGCGACCGGTCGGTGCCTTTCTCGCGCAGGATCTCGGCAGCTTCGTTGTAGGAGGGGTCCTTGGTCAAAAACGCGCCGCCCTCGCCCATGGAGTAGTTCTTCGTCTCATGGAACGAGAAGCAGCCGAAGTCCCCGATAGTGCCCAAGGCTTGCCCTTTGTAGGTGCTCATAACGCCCTGGGCAGCGTCTTCGACCACCAGGATGCCGCGGCTGTTCGCGATGCCGTTGATGGCGTCCATGTTGCACGCCACGCCCGCGTAATGCACGACCACGATAGCGCGAGTGCGCTCGGTAATCGCCTGCTCAACCTGATCTTCGTCGATGTTCATGGTGTCGGGGCGTATATCCACGAACACAAGCTTGGCGCCCGCCAGCACGAAGGCGGTCGCGGTGGACGAGAACGTGTAGCTGGGCAGGATCACCTCGTCGCCCGGCTTGATGCGGCACAGGAGCGCCGCCATTTCGAGCGCGGCCGTGCCGCTTGTGGTGAGCAGGGATTTCTGCACGTCGAAGCGCTGCTCGATCCACTCGCTGCAGCGCTTCGTGTAGGGGCCGTCCCCGCAGACGTTCCCGCTTTCGATGGCGTTTCGGATGTAGTCGTACGCTTGCGGCACGCGAGGCGGCTCGTTGAAGGTGATCATGAGGATTCCTCGCTTTCAGCGGATGCGTTGTCGAAGGTGGCGGCGCTTGGGGCGCCGGGCCTTGCGGGTCGCCAGGAAGCTTCGCCGACGTCCGTGAAGCTTCCGTCGGCTTTGCGGACGTAGACGTGCGGGGCGAAGCGAATGAAGAACCCGGGCGTGAACGACATCGAATAGGCGCCTGCGTGCTTGATGACGATCAGGTCGCCTTCTGCGAGTTCCGCCTCGTTCTCCAGGATGCAGAGCCGATCGCTTTCCATGCAGGTGTAGCCGCAGAGCACTTGGCGCGCCAGGCGGCGCGGGGCGGCTTCGGGATCGTGCCGGACGATCTCGTAGGCGTAGGCGGTCTTCTTCATCTCGTGGTCGATATTGATGCGGGACAAATCGCATGTCACGAATCGATCGTAGGTGGTGTCCTTCGCGTCGAGCACGCGTCCAACGTAGCGTCCGGGGGTGCAGATCACGGCCCCGCCCGGCTCCACCAGCAGCCGCGTGCGCTCGGGGTCGAACGTGGCGGACAGCTCGGCGGCGATGGCCTGGGCGTAAGCGTCGTAGGCTCCACGGTTCGCTTCGCCTCCGCCGAAGAAGCCTCCGCCGATGTCGACGAATTCCAGGTCAAGGTCGAGTTCACGGGCGATGACGGCCGCATGGCGCGCAAGGACGCGGTACACCTCGACCGTGCGGCTGCGTGTGGTCACGTGCATGTGCAGCCCTGCGATGCGCACGTTCGGCCCGATCGCGCGGACGGCCTGCACGGCGCGCGCCAGCTCGCCGTTCTCGTAGCAATAGCCGAAACGTCCGCCCGCGGCTCCCGTGACGGTTTGACCGGGGCAGTGCGACTCGAGGTCGATGCTCGCACGCAGGCCGACGGAAAGCACGCGATCGGTCGTGCGCGCGATCTCCGCAAGCCAGCGCAGCTCGCGCGCCGAGTCCAGGTTGACCAGGCTTCCCTGCTCAAGCGCCGATTCGAAGCGCGCCCGTCCCTTGATGGGCCCGTTGAAGACGATGCGCTGCGGTTCGAATCCGCATGCGAGCGCCAATTCGTACTCCTCGTCCGAGACGGCTTCCGCCATGCAGCCGCACGTGCGCGCCGTGCGAAGAATCCAGGGCAACGGGTTGGTCTTGATCGAGTAGGCAACCTCGGAGGCGGGGCTCCAATGCGCATGCAGCGCGCGGGCGAAGTCGTGGAAGTTGTCCGCCAGCTCCGTTTCGTCGAACACGAAGCAGGGCGTTTCCAGCTGGAAGAGGGATTCGTTCATCGAGAGGCTCCTTCGCCGATTTGGTTCTCGGACGAGACGTTGCAGCGAGTCCTGATCAGAAACTGGGGGTTCTTGTTGGTCGTCATGAACAAGCGGCCGACGTATTCCCCGATCACGCCCATGAACAGCATGATGACGCCCGAGCACACCAGCATGGTCACCATGACCGAGGCCCAGCCCATCGGCATCGTGGGGTTGTGCAAGCGCTCGAAGAACAGCCAGATCGCGCCCACGAGTCCCGCACCGCCCATGAGCAGGCCCAGCACCGAAGCGATGCGCAGCGGCGTTACCGAGAAGTTCAGGATGGTCGACCACAGTCGCAGCAGGCTTTTCAGGGTGTATCCCGACTGGCCTTCCGCGCGGTCGTAATGCTCCACTTCCACGTTCACTATGCGGTCGGTCGTGCGGAATACGAGGCCCTGCACGTACACCGAGGCGCTTGAGTACTCGACCATGACGTCGCTCACGCAGCGGCGCATGATCAAGAAGTTGCTGTCGGTGACGCCTTTCGGGCATCCAGCCAGCACGCGGATGGTGAACATGGCGAAGCGCGAGCCCAGCCTGCGGTACCAGTTCTCCCGATGCTGGCGAAAGGCGGCGAACACCACGTCGACGCCGTCTTCCAGGCCCGCGATGAGCGCGAGGCATTGCGACGGGTGCGTTTGCATGTCGTCGTCCATGAGCATGACCGCATCTCCGCTCGCCTCGCGCAGACCGGCCATGATGGCGTTGTGCTGGCCGAAGTTGCGCATGAGGTCGATGCCCTTCACGCGCTCGTCCTCGGCGCACAGCTTCGAAATCTCCCGGAACGTTCCGTCTTTCGATCCGTCGTTGACCAGGATGAACTCGTAATCATAGCCGGCATTGACCAGCTCGGTGCGGGTCATGCGCACCACGTCGCCGATCATGCGCTCCGAATAGTAGCAGGGGATGACAACGGATATGTTCATGAGACAGGCTGCTCCTTCGCAGTCGTTTCGCTCGCTTGGGATGCGCGGCAGGCGCTGGGAAGCCGGTTGGGCACGGCGAGGTCCTTGCCGTCGGGGTCGGCGATGGAGAAGTTTTCGAACATCCGCGCGCTTGCGGCGTCCAGCTCGCCGTACGACTCCGCTGCAAGGAACGCGCGCGCGGCATAGGGCTGTCCGCCGCGCGCGTTCTTGACCGTTTGCCCTGGTGCGTAGTACAGAAGGGTCTCCTGCACGCAAGGGCCTTGCAGCGCGGCTTGCGCGGCGTCAAGGCTTGCCACGATGCCGTCGCGCGCGTGAAAGTACAGCCCGCAGCTGCATTTCGGCATGGAGCGCGCGTCGTGGGCTTCAAGGCGGCGTGCAAGGGCGTCGCGGTCGAGCGCCGTGTCAAGCAGCAGATCCTCCACGGACAAGCCGGACGCGTATTCCAGCAGCTCGTGCTCGTAGCCGAACACGCGGCCCGTCACCTCGCATACGTGTATGCCCGAGTCGGGGGACCAGAAAAACTGCATGCATAAAGGGCCGTGCTCGATCCCCGCGAACTCGACGATGCGCTGCGCGTATGCGAGCGCATCGGGCAGGACCTCGTCGGTGAAGCGACTCGGGTACACGATCCTGCTGACGTGGGGAAGATCCTCGAACGCGCACACGGTCTTTTCGCGGTCGGCTACGGAAACGGGGAACACGCGCCCGTGCGACGCCCAGGTGATCATGTTGAACTCGTGCCCGCCGTTGTACTCTTCGAGGACCACGCTGTTCGCGCGCCTCGATTCCTCTGCAACCGAGGCAGCCGATTCGATCGCTTCGACTGCGGTGCGCACGACGCGGACGCCGTACGAGCCGTAGGCATCGACCGGCTTGATGACGCAGGGGAAGCGCAGGGACTCGCACGCCCGTTCGACCTGGTCGAGCGGCATGACGCAGCTGTTCGGGTAGGGCACGCCCAACTGGTCGAACATGTTCTTCATGAGCTGCTTGTTCCTGAGGAATTCCAACTTGTCCAGCGAACAGGGGGCGGGAAGGCCCGCCGCATGCGCAACGCGGCAGCCCTCTTCGAACAGCACGTCGGAAAACGAGGTGATCAGCGCGTCGACGGCTTCGTCGCGACATAGGTTGACCAAGGCTTCGGTGTCCGTGACGGGAATCGTGAACGAGGCATCCGCATGCGCGCGAGCGGGGCCGTGCTCGTAGCCGTCGGCCACGAGCACGCGACAGCCGCGTTCCTTGGCGCGTTGCACCAGAAGCGCGAACTCGTCCATCGAGCCGAGTATCAAAAGGGTTTTCCGTTGGTCGTGCATGGGGTTACCTCGAATTCCGTTCGTGCTCTTCTTGCCGCTGCGGGCTTGCCTGCACGTCCGCGCGCGCCGATGCCGATGCGGTCGTCTGCGCGCGCCGTACGCGGGTGCTCAGGATGCGACGCACGAGCGCCAACCCGGCAAGCGCGGCCAAGCCGATGCCCGACAGGATCATGCCTTCTCGCAGGCCCGGGGTCAGGTAGCGCAGCTCGATCTCGTGATGGCCGGGTTCAAGCTCCAAGGCCATGAACGCGGTGTTCGCCCGCTTGATTTCGGCGGGCTTTCCGTCCACCGTGGCGGTCCATCCCTTCGAGTACGGCACGCTCAAGAAGAGGGCTTTGGGCTTGCTTGCGTCGATCGAGGCCGTGATCTCGTTCGTGCCGAACTTCAAATCTTCTACCGGGTCGGCTTTCAACGCATCGATGCGGTTCGACATGTTTTTCACAGGCTGGCAAACCACCGACATGTTCGTGAAGCGATAGTCTCCCTTGAGGTCGAAGTGCAGCGTGATCGATGTTTGGGGCTCTTTCGAATACCCCATGTTGACCAGCCATTCGTCCTTGCCGCCGTACAGATGGGAGGCGTTCGTGTAGTTGTCGATCTGGCGCATGCCGGGCGCTTTGTCGGAGCCGAGCCCGATATTGTAGCGTCGGGGTTCGGTCCAGTTCATGTCCTTTTGAAGCAGAAGCGCCTTGCGGAACCAGGCGAGGTTGTCGAATTCCCCTTTGCGCTTGGACTCTTCGACAGGCGACACGCCTTTGAAGTGCAGTCCGTCGACGTAGAAGTACGTCTCGCTGTTGGCGATGCCTTCGAAGCTCAAGGTCAGCGTCGCTCCCGGTTTCAAAACGCGTATCACGCCGTCTTCCACCGAAAGGCCGTTGCTTGCCGACACGACGGAGGGCACCGTGCGGGATTCCTGCTTTCTGTCGGTTGCGGGAAGCGACGACTCGTCGAGCACCACGCCCTGCAGCAGCGCTTCCTGCCGCTGGGCGGGGGAGAGGGAAAGGTACTCGCTGCGGGGAACGTACGAATCGTAGGCGAAGGCCAGCGGCAGGACGTTGGATCCTTCGTGCACCTGGTACGGGATGTCGCGCACGACGCCCGACGCTACGATCTTGTTCGGATCGTCGTACAGGTACACCGGGGGAAAGCCCGCTTTGGTGCTCAGGTAGTATTTCACGCCCATGAGCGACTCCAGGATTGCTCGGCCTCCCAGATCGTTGTACGAGAAGTTGATGTTGGTCCTGTTGAGGGCAAGCTCGGTATGGAAGTCGTCGATGGCGCTGTTGTACGAGCTGTTGTAGAAATCGAAGCCCTTGAGCCCCAGCACCAAGCTGTCGTTGCGCGTGCGCTCGATGGCCGACGAGCTTCCGTCGTAGCGCCACAGCCCGGGAGCGTTCAGGTCCGAGACCAGGTGGTTGGGGGAGTCGGACGTGATGCGGGGGTAGGCGTAGCCCAACGGCGACGAGAGCTTGCCCACGCCGCCTTCGTCAGGGGATACGAAATAGAAGGCGTTCACGGTCAGGCCCGCCGTCAGGCAGCAAACGACGGCCATCCGTCGCGTCTTGGCCGCCATGCCCCGTTGCGCCACGACGAACAGGGTGGCCGCCAAAACGACACCGGCGGCCAGCATGGCCTCGGTGCGCATGGGCGCCACGGCGAAGACGATGGCCCCGTAGGCGATAGACGCGATGACCAGCACCTTTACGGATCGCTTGTCAAGATGGAGCATGCTCGGAAGCATGCGGGCCACAATGAAGCAAACCACCAGGGCGTAAGCCCATACCCAACGGTTGGTGGCGTAGTTCATGCCGTTGAGGAAGCTTCCGACGGCAGGGACCATGAGCATGATGGTGCCTGCGACGAACGCGATCTTGAGCGACGTGTTCTGCCGGCGCTTCGAAAAGAGCAGGACGCAGGAAAGAAACGCCAGTCCGCCGAACCCGATGTAGCAATCGCTCCCGACGCCCGCCATGCTCAGGAACCCGGATGCGAGCGAGGTGTAGTAGTGATGCGAATAGAACAGCGGGACGGTGACCGAGTTGTCGGTGAATCGCTCAAGTCCAAACAACCCGACAAGCGAAGGAACCAGCGCGAAGCAGGCGATCAAAACGCCGATGGCCAGGAGGCCGAAAAAGCGTAGGGTCCAACCAAGGAAACGCACCGCGTTGACGCTTTTCTGCGTTTGGAAGACGCGCACCGCGCAGTAGGGGAGCAGCAGCAAGCACGCCATGTACGAGAAGTAATAGGATATGATGAAGAATGCGGCGACTGCTGCGATGAACGTGTAGGGCCGCTCTTTCGCGATCACCTTTTCCACGCCGAGCAGCAGCAAGGGGAACAAGACGAGCGGCCACGCTCCAGCCGGCCAGTAGGCAACCGCCATCGCGGTGCCGCACAGCGCGTACAGCAAGGCGCCTACCAAGGTGGGGAACCGCCCGATTTTGAAGCGCAAGGCAAGAAGCGAGAACGCAGCTCCGGCCAGGTACAGGCGAAACACCACAAGGAATTGGAAGAGGTATTCCGAATAGCGTTCCGGGCACAGGCCGGAAAGCAGGTTGAGCGGGTCGAAGAACGTGTCGAGCGTGGAGGGAACGTCCATGCCGTAGCCCAGTTCGTGCACCCAAAGCGGAATCTGGAGCCCTTGCCCGGAAAGCAGGTTGCTGACGATTTCCCTCAGCCATTGGCCTTCGTACACGAAGAAGGGATAGTACTGCTCGATGCCGTCGATGTTCCAGATCAAGGCGCGGCCGTTGGACGGGTAGACGAACAACGTGATGAACGCTACAACGATGAAGGCCGCCGTGTAACAGCCGAAGTAGACGCGTCGTTTGCGGGACGGGTCGTTTCCCTCCCAAGCGCGTATGTGCTGCTTTTTGCGCTCGACCCTGCTTCGCAGGCTCGAAGATGCTCGATCCGTGGTTTTGGAGGGCGCCAAATTTGCTCGCTTCTGATATGGAACAATATTCTCGATAAAGTGCACGATTTATCCAATTCTATTCTACTACGGATCTTCGGAACGGAACTCGTGGGAACCGGTCGTTTCCGATTTGTAATTTGCAGTTTGGAAGCGGGCGCGCCTCTCGCTTCCGCAGCGGCTCGGTCTTTTCGTCAAGCGGTTCGCCGTCGAGAACTTAGCTGCGAGCTAATGCTTTTATCGGTACGTTTCCCTAGCATATGCGGCATCTGCCCAGTGAAGGTTTCAAAAACCTCATGAAGAAAGGAACCATATGCGCGAATATCGAAGCTCCGAATACCCGGACGGCATGGGCCGAATGCGGGTCCATGCCCTTCCTCTGCCCTTGTCCGCCATGGCGGTGGCGGGATTTGTCTTGAGCATTGTTGCGCTTGCGCTTTCCGCCGTGCCCATTATCAACAACATCGCGTTTCTTCTTGTGTTGCTGGGCTTGCCGTTCTCTATCGTTGGATTGGTGGCTGCGAACCGCAAGACGAAAAGAGGGAAGGCTTTGGCGATAGCCGGCATCGTGCTTTGCTCGCTGTCGCTCGTCGTCGTGATCGCGTCGCAGAATGCGTACAGCACCGCTGTTGAGGAAGCGTTTTCGGGGCCGAGCGTAACGGGCTCTTCCGATTCGGCTCAGCTGCAGGGCGCTCAGGAGAATACGGCTTCCGCACAAGGGGCTGACTACAGTTCCATGGCGGTTGGCTCGGCAGCCGATTTGAGCAATGGACTGACGGTGAGCGTCGATTTCGTGCAAACCGGACTGGTTAATTACGATGGATCGCCCATTACCGGCGTTACGGTAACCTACGTCAACAAAGGATCGAGCGAGGCGTCGTTCAACATGTTCGACTGGAAAGGCCAGGATGCGAACGGCGCGCAGCGCTCGACAACGGTTTACATGAATGGCGAGAACGCTCTGAGCAGCGGAAGGCTTGCGGCGGGAGGAACGGTTTCCGGCAACGTCTACTTTGACGGCGATGTTTCGAAGGTCCTCTACTACTCGTCGGTTTTCAGCAAGAGTTCCCAGGTGGCATGGAATATCTCGTAACGAGGGCCTGCCGTGTTGCGAGGATGCGGGATACGTGCTGATACAATGGAAGCAAGGAAGAAGCGAAAGAAAAGGAAGCGTCGCGTGAAGGAGCCTCTGACCGAAGAACTGCTCGAAGAGCTTCTCGAGGCTCCCGATCCGATACGGTTCGCCGAAGAGAACCACATTGCCACGCGCAGTCTTTCGGATTACTTGGAACAGCTTCTTGACGAAAAGGGTCTTGAGCGGGCTCGCGTCGTTCGAGAGGCGGGTTTGAACGAGACGTTCGGCTATCAGATATTCATGGGCCAGCGAGGCGCTTCGCGCAACAAGGTGCTGCAGCTCGCCTTCGCCATGCGCTTGTCGCTTCGCGAGGCGAACAGGTTGCTGCAAGCTGCCGGATCGAACGGGCTTTACTGCAAGAATCGACGCGACGCGATAGTCATATTCTGCCTTGAGCGCGGGCACAGTCTTCAAAAAACCGATGAAGAGCTGTATCGCTTTGGGGAAGAGACCATTTGCTGACGGGCCGCTGTTCGCTATGGTCCGCTTCCGATCCTTCGGGATCTGCTACCATGGGCTTCACTATGCATGATGAATTGGCCGAACACTTGAACGCGCTCGAGCGGGACGAGTGCTACCGCGTCGACGCGGTTTTGAAGAACGCCGCTCACGAAGTGACCGAGCGGGTATTCTTCGTCGGCGCGAACGGCGCCGAACTCGGCCCGTTCGTCAGGAAGCGGATCGATCGCGCATCCGGCTTGGGAGCCGCCTATCGCAACATGTGCCGCGCGCAAAGGTCGGGCCGCCGTTTCCGCTATCTTCCGCGCATTATCGAATGCTGCGAGGCGGGCGGCGAGTTCGTCGTGATCATGGAGCATGTGGATGGGGAGACGCTTTCGGACGTCGTGTATCGCTGCGATCCTTCCGTAGCCCTCGCCTGTGACGTGTTTCCACGGCTGTGCGACGCGGTTGCGGAGCTGCACGAAGCGTTCGATCCCCCGATCATCCATCGCGACCTCAAGCCTTCGAACATCATGCTCTCTCAAGATAGCTTGACCATCATTGATTTCGGCATTGCGAGATCGTTCAAGGAGGATGCCGAAGAGGACACCTGTCGTTTCGGGATGAGAGCCTATGCCCCTCCCGAGCAATTCGGGTTCGGTCAGACCGATGTGCGCAGCGACATCTACGCGCTGGGCATGCTCTTGTACTTCTGCTTGGCCGAGAAGACGCCCGACGCGAAGGTGCGCAAGGCGAAGTTTCGATCGCCTTTGGTTCCCGAGCCGTTTCGTCAGGTGATCGAGCGCGCCGTTTCGTTCGATCCCGAGGGTCGCTATGCGAGCGTGTCGGCTCTCAAGCAGTCGTTTGCCGACGCGTTGTCGGAGTTTTGCGAAGTGGACCAGGCTCGGCCCGCTTCGGCGGCGACGCGCTCGGCGACGGGGTCCTTGGGAAGCGGGCAGGTTGCGCCTTCGGATGGGAAGGGCGGCGGCTTTGCGCGCATTGGCCGCGCGCTTTCGAAAATCCCGCGGTGGGCGGGCATTGCGTGGGACGTAGCGCTGGCCGTCTTGTTCGCGGCTTTGAGCGTTATGTGCGTCTTGCTGACCGTAGATGCTTCCTTGGGCTCGGCGCAGTATGCAGCCGCTCCTCTGTGGTTGCGCGCGGTTTCTTACGGAAGCCTTGATCTGCTTATCGTGGCGCCGATCCTGTTCGTCTTGAGCGATAGGCGTCCTTTGCGGGCGCTGTTCCCTCCGCTTGAGCGCATAGCGATCGAGCGCGACATGGCCGTATCCCTTGTCGTGGTGGTTATCGGCTTGATCGTGTTCTTTTGGACGGGGTCGCAGATTCCCCCTATCGATAGCATTCGTTGACGAATGTGCCGACCCGATCGGACGAGCGACGGCTTCGATTGGCGGCGCGGAGCAAGGGCTTCCGAACGTGAAATGGCGGAGATGCGTGCGAATCGAACACACCCGAGACGTTCTGCGCGCCTCACAACGGCTTTGAAGGCCGCGGGGCCCACCAGGACCCATCCATCTCCCCATGAAAGATGCGCCGGAACCGGCGCATCGCTATAATACCGCAACTTGATCGGAGCACGCCGACGTTTAGGCGAAAACCCCACATCTACCCGTTCAGGACGCGAACGTCTCCTTCTCGACGCGTCACGCCGTTCGCGTCGAAGTACTCGAGCAGGGGGATGGCGTACTTTCTGCTGGTTTCCATGGCGTCCTTCAGCTCGGCGGCTGTTGCCGGACCGTGCGCCAGCCGGTTTCTCACGGCTTTCTCGAAGGCTTCGAGCGCCGCTGCGTCGAAGCAGAAGTCTTTTCCGACCCGTCGCGCAAGCCCTTGCTTTTCCAAGATTCCGAGCGCCTTGTACCCGAGCGAGGAATCCAGGTCCGCGTGGCTTACAAGGTCGGCGATGGTCGGCGGGGCCCCTGCCGCGCTCGCGAGCGCATCGCCCAGCTTTTTGGCCGCTTGCTCCTCTTTCATGCGCGCACCCGCGCCTGCGCGCGGGTGGCTGACCTCGCCGCCCGCCACCACGGCGGCGCCTTGGGCGACTGCGTAGGCCAGCAGCGCGTCGAAGCAGGCGGCGTCTGCGCGCGGCAGGCTTCTTTGCCGCAGGGCGTCCTTCGCGATTCCCGTGGAATCGGGGTTCTGGGAATGGAACCTCAACAGCTCGTTCTCGATGGTCGAGCGCGCTTTCTGCAGCGTCTGCGCGCTCGCGTAGCGGGTTTGCGGGCCGTCTAGGCGCACGGCTGCGCGCTTGGTTGCCAGCGCTTCAAGCTCGCGCGCGGCCTGCGACGCTTCCAGCCCCGAGGCTTCCGCCAGCTCGTTGGCCAGGATGGGCAGCGTCGCCAGGGAGAATGCCGCCTGGGCCACGGCCGCTTCGTCGTCGGCGCGCAGCGCTTCCAGCAGATGACGGGCAGGCTCGGACAGCGTGGTGGTGCGGCGGGGGTGCGCGCGCAGAATCACGCCGCCGCCTATGACGTGCACCGGGGAGTAGGAGCGGATGACGAAGCGGTCCCGCCATGCGGCGGGCAGGGGCTCGTCGAGGCGGATCTGCGCGAGCGCGCGCTCTCCGGGCGCGAGGCTCGTCCGGCCCTCCATGAGCAGCACGCGCGCCGTGACCTCGCGCGTTCCGTGGGCCACGTGCACGCGCGAGCCGCTTTCCAGGGGCTTCGCGTCTCGGCCGGGAATTCCCAGGTAGGTCAGGTCGGCGTCGAAGCGGTCTGTCGGGCGCATCGCGCCCGGCGTTGCCAGGAAGTCGCCCGGACGCACCTCGGCCGTCGAGAGCGCGTTCAAGTTCAAGGCCACGCGATGGCCGGCTTTGGCGCGCTCGACCGGGCTTCCATGCACCTGGATGCCGCGGATGCGCGTGCGCAGGCCGCCGGGGAGCACCTCGACCTCGTCGCCGACGGACGCTTCTCCGTTCCAAAGCGTGCCCGTCACCACGGTGCCTGCGCCTTTGATGGTGAAGGTTCGGTCGACGGGCAGGCGCAGGTGCGCGCCCTTTTTGACCCGGGACGTGGCGCGCGCGGCGCGAACCAGCTCGTCTTTGAGCGCGTCGAGCCCACGTCCCGTTCGGCTGGAAACGCGTACCACGGGCGCGTCCGCGTACGGCGTGGTCTCAAGGCGGCTGCGGATCTCGTCGGCCATGAACGCCGCCCATTCGTCGTCGACCAGGTCGATCTTGGTCAGCGCGACGACGACCGATGAAATGCCCAGAAGCTCCAGTACGGCAAGGTGCTCGACGGTCTGGGGCATGACACCGTCGTCGGCCGCGATGCACAGCAGGGCCAAATCGATGCCCGTGGCGCCAGCGATCATCTGGCGCACGAAGCGCTCGTGGCCCGGAACGTCCACCACGCCCATGGTCAAGCCTCCGGGCAGGGAAAGCTGCGCGAAGCCCAGCTCGATGGTGATGCCGCGCTTCTTCTCTTCGGACAGGCGGTCGGGATCGGTTCCGGTGAGCGCGAGCACGAGCGACGACTTGCCGTGGTCGATGTGCCCGGCGGTGCCCAGCACCAAGTCAGGGTGCGACGGCGTGCTCATGAGCAAGTCTCCTTCCGTGCGTCCAGGTTGTTGAAGTAAGCGCCCAGCGATTCGGCTATCGCGGGAAGGTCCTCTTCGCTCAAGGTGCGGGCGTCGAGCAGCACGCACTCCTTCTTGATGCGGCCCACCACCGGAACGGGCGCGCGCTTCACCAGGTACTCTTCGCATTCCTGCGCACTGCCCTGCAGGAACGACACGCGTACGGCGAACGTGTCGATGTCGCACATGGGAAGCGCTCCGCCGCCGGCGCGCCCGGTTTCCGGCACCACGTCGACGCGGGCGAAGCGATCGGCTACGGTTTTCGATACCTGTTCGCTCAGGCGCTCGGCGCGCGTGCGGACGACGGCTGCGTCCTCCGAGAGCATGCGAAGCGTCGGGACGGCCTGCATGGCTCGCTCGGGGTCCAGGTAAAGGCGCAGCGTCGCCTCGAGCGCGGCAAGCGTCATCTTGTCCAGGCGAAGCGCGCGCGCGAGCGGGTTCTTCTTCAGGCGGTCGATGTGGCGCTTCGAGCCCGCTATGATGCCCGCCTGCGGGCCTCCGAGCAGCTTGTCGCCGGAAAACGAGACCAGGTCGACGCCCGCTTGCAGCGATTCGGCCACCGTGGGCTCAGCGTAATCGCCGAAGCAGTCCAGTCGCAGAAGCGCGCCCGACCCCTGGTCTTCGTAGACCATTACCTCGGGAAGGGGCGGCGTCTGCGGATTGGCGCGCCGGCGTTCGTTCTCGGCGTCGGCGATGCGTCGCAGCTCGCGTATGCCCACGCTTTCGGTGAACCCGACCATGCGGTAGTTCGAGGGATGCACCTTCAGCAGCATGGCGGTGTCCGGGCCGAGGGCGCGCTCGTAATCGGCCGGATGGGTCTTGTTCGTGGTGCCCACTTCCACCATGGCCGCGTTCGACAGCGCCATGATGTCGGGAATGCGGAAGGATCCGCCTATTTCCACAAGCTCTCCGCGGGACACGACGCCCTCGTGCCCTGCGGCGAACTCCGTCAGCACCATCATGACGGCGGCGGCGTTGTTGTTCACGGCGATGGCCGCTTCCGCCCCGGTCAAGGCGCAGATCAGATGCTCTACATGATCGTGGCGGCTGCCGCGCGCAAGGGCGTTCACGTCGTACTCCAGCGTGGAGTACCCGCGCGCCGCCTCCACGACGGCCTCGACGGCTTCCTCGGCAAGCGCGCTGCGTCCGAGGTTCGTGTGGACCACCACGCCCGTGGCGTTTATCACGCGGCGCAGCGACGGCGCAAGGTTGGCGAGCGCGCGGGCGCAGGCGTCGTCCGCGACGGCGTTCGCGTTCACAGCGGTTCGGCGGCCCGCCAGCACCTCCTGGCGCGCTTCGTCGATGGATGCGCGGGCGCAGTCGGCCAGGATGCGTCGGGGCAGCAGCGCATCGAGCGCGCGCAGCTGCGGCGCGTTGAGCGTTTCCTCCACCTGCGGGAGGGTTCGGAGTATGTCTTGAACGGAAGCGGGTTTCATGGACTGCCTTTCTTTGACGCGCGTGGATCGCGTAAGAGTATACCAAGGCGCGCCCGCGCGCGGCTCCTGGGCCAAGAACCGGCTTGCGGGGCCGCGTCGGCGGTCGGGGCGGCTCGGTTCGGAAGGCTTCGGGGCGCACGAAACGACCTTCCGCAAGCCGTTCCGCCAGATTTCCCGTAGGCGCGGTGCGACGAATGTGCAACAATGCGATGTTGTTCGGTGATCGGGCCTGCAACAGGCTCGGACGGTGAGGAATCAAGGATGAACGGCAACGGTGCTGCGGCCTTCGCCGGGCGAGCGGCGCGTTGTCGGCGACGAGAGAAGGGGATGCGGGCTCCATGAACGTGAGCAACGAGGATTTGAGGGCTCTCAAGCCCGACGCGCTGTCTCCCGCGGAGACGGCGTTGAAGGCCGAAACGCTTGGCAAGACGAAGGCGGCCATGCCGTTGGGCAAGTGCTTCGTCTCGGCGATGCTCGCGGGCGCGTTCATCGCGCTCGGCGGCCTGTACTTCTGCGTGTTTTTGGGCGATCCCGCCATGCCCTTCGCCGTGCAGCGCATGGTGGGCGGCGTGTGCTTTTGCCTGGGTTTGGTTCTGGTGCTGTGCTGCGGCGCCGAGCTGTTCACGGGGAACACGCTTTTGATCTGCGCTAAGGCTTCGCGCAAGATCAGCTGGAGCGCTACGTTGAAGAATTGGACCACGGTGTGGATCGGGAACCTGGTAGGCGCGCTCGTCATCGTGGGGATGGTGTACATGGCGCAGGTGTTTCAGATGAACGGCGGCGCGGTGGGCGAGGCTATGGTGAGCATCGCCGCCGGAAAGGTGTCGCCCGACTGGATCACGCTGTTCTTCAAGGGCATTTTGTGCAACGTCTTGGTATGCTTGGCCGTGTGGATCGGCTTTTCGGCGCGCACGGTTGCCGATAAGGTTCTGGGAGTGCTTCTTCCCGTGTCGGCGTTCATCGCCTGCGGGTTCGAGCACTGCGTGGCGAACATGTTCCTGCTGCCGTTGGGGTTCGTTCTGAACGGCATGGGCTTCGGCGCTGCGGACGCGGTCACGCTAGGTGGGATGCTGGCGAACCTGTCGGCGGCTACCCTGGGCAACATCGCGGGCGGCGTTCTGGTGGGCTTGGCGTACTGGTTCATTTACCGGAAGAAGGAGTCTTAATTGGAGCAAGTTGACGCGCGCGGGCAGGCGTGCCCGCTGCCGGTGGTACGCGCGAAAAAGGCGCTCGCGGCTATGGACGCCGGTCTGTTGGAAGTGCTCGTGGACAATGCGACGGCCGCGGACAACCTGGAATCGCTCGCCCGCGCCCTCAAGTGCACGGCGCACCGCGAGGATCGTGACGACGGGGCGTTCGCGGTGACCTTTTCGAAGGGCGCCGTTGCTGCGGGCGCTTCGCAAGCTGCTCTTGCGGCGGAGCCTGCTGCGGTTTCCGATGCCGGGGCTGCAAGCGCGGTCGTCATCGCGTCAGAATTCATGGGGTCGGGCGACGACGAGCTGGGCGCGGTGCTCATGAAGGGCTTCGTGTTCGCGCTGACGCAGCTCGACCAGCTGCCTTCGACGGTGCTGCTGTACAACTCGGGCGTGAAGCTGGCGTGCGAAGGGTCGGCTTCGCTCGAGGATTTGACCGCGCTGCAACGTGCGGGGGTCGAGGTTATGAGCTGCGGGACCTGCCTGGCGCACTTCGGCTTGACCGAGCGTTTGGCGGTGGGAGAGGTTACCAACATGTACGCCATCGTCGAGAAGCAAGCGGCTGCCGCTACGGTGATCAGGCCGTAATCGGCTGCGGCAAGGAAGGAAGCGCGCCATGATCTACCTGGACAACGCCGCGACGACCGCGCGCAAGCCGCCCGAGGTCGCGAAGGCGGTCGCTCGCGCCATCGACGGGTTCGGCGGTGCGGGCAGGGGCGCGCACGGAGCTTCGCTCGATGCCGGGTTGGCGGTCTTTCGCGCCCGTGAGCGCCTTGTGCGTCTTCTGGGCGCGGCGGGTCCGTCGCGCATCGCCTTCGCCTGCAACGCCACCGAGGCCCTTAACGCCGCCGTGCTCGGCCTTTTGGAGCCAGGCGCGCATGCGGTTACCACGGCGGCTTCCCACAATTCGGCGCTGCGGCCGCTGTACCGCATGCAGGACGAGCACGGCTGCGGCTTGTCTATCGTTGACGTGGGGCGGGACGGCTCCCTCGATTACGACGCCTTCGACGCCGCGTTTCGCCCGGACACGAAGCTTGCCGTGGTGACCCATGCCTCGAACCTGACCGGGGACGTTTACGACATCGCCCGATTGGCCCGCATCAGCCACGATCACGGCGCCCTTCTGGTGGCGGATGTTGCCCAGACGGCCGGTTTGCTCGACATCGACATCGAGCGCGACGGCATTGACGTTGCGGCGTTCACCGGGCACAAGAGCCTGTACGGCCCGCAGGGCACCGGCGGCCTAGCGGTGGCCTCGCATGTTGAGGTCAGGCCGTTCAAGGTTGGCGGCACGGGCGCGCGCAGCTACGACAGATCCCAACCTGCTCAGATGCCCGACCGTCTGGAGGCGGGCACGCTCAACGCCCATGGAATCGCAGGGCTGGAGGCGGGCTTGGCCTACATCGAGGAGCGGGGCGTCGCGTCGCTTGCCGCCCAAGCGACCCAGCTTGCCCGACGGTTCGAACGCGGCGTGCGCGCCGTTGCGGGCGTGCGGGTGTACGGCGGGGGCGGCGATGCCGGCAGGTGCGGGATCGTCGCGCTCAACGTGGGAGCGTGCGACTCTTCAACGGTGGGCGACATCCTGAACGCCGAGTTCGGCATCTGCACGCGTGCCGGCGCCCACTGCGCGCCGCTCATGCACGAGGCATTGGGCACGCGCGAGCAGGGTGCGGTGCGGTTCAGCTTCAGCTCCTTCAACACCGAGGCCGACGTGGACGCGGCGATTCGCGCCGTGGTCGAAATAGCGGCGGAGGTCGAAGGTCGATGAGGAGCAAGACGCCGAAGGCGGTTGCGACGTTCGCGTCTTCGAGCGATGCGCTGGCCGTGGAGTCGCAGGCGCGCGACGGCGGAATTCCCGGTCGAGCCATTCCCGTGCCTTCGGAGATAGCGGCTGGCTGCGGCATCGCCTGGTGCGTTCCGGCGGCAGAGCGCGACGTGCTCGAAGCCGCGCTGCGGGAGCGCGGCTTGGCTTTCGAGGGCATGCACGAAGTCTACCTGTACTGAGAACGTCGAGCGGTTTCGGATCGACGTTGCTCGACGCGCGCTCAAACCATCCTGATGCGTCCCGCTTCGCCCACTTCCACCCAGCCGATGCGCGAGGGCGCGCGCCCCGTCCTTCGCTCGAACGCTTCCGAGAACGCGTCGGCTTCGTTTGGGCTGACGGCCACCAGCAGGCCGCCTGAGGTTTGCGGATCGCACAGAACGCCCATGCGGTTGTCGAATTCCTCGTCGTCCAGGCCCTCTGAAGACACGTACGCGCTGGCCCACTCGATGATGCCGAAGCTCTTCCCGGGTCGGCAGTAGTCGCAGGAAAGCTGGTACACGCCGTCGAACAGGGGCAGCGCGTCCCAGTCGAGCCGGGCGGCAGCCCCGCTTGCGGCAAGCATCTCGTGAAGGTGCCCCGCCAACCCGAAACCGGTCACGTCGGTGGCGGCGTGGACGTTCGCTTGGAGCATGGCGCAAGCGGCGTCCTTGTTGAGTTCCATCATGGAGTCAATGACGGGCCGCATGCCCGCTTCATCGACCAATCCGGCGCGATAGCCCGCGTTCATGATGCCCGATCCCAGCGTTTTGGTGTAGAACAGCACGTCGCCCGGCTGCGCCCCGCCGTTGCGCACGATGCGGTCGGGATGCACGGTTCCGAAAACCGAAAGCCCGTATTTGGGCTCGTCGTCTTCGATGGAATGGCCGCCCACCACGAACGCTCCGGCTTCGCGCACCTTGTCGGCCCCTCCGCGCAGCACGTCGCTTACCACGTTCGTGCCCAAGCTGCAAGGGAACGCGAGGATGTTGAGCGCCGTCAAGGGCTTGCCGCCCATGGCGAACACGTCGGAAAGAGCGTTCGCCGCTGCGATGGCTCCGAATTCGTAAGGGTCGTCCACGACGGGCGTGAAGAAATCCAGCGTGAGCACGGCGGCCGTTTCGTCGTCGAGACGGTACACGGCGGCGTCGTCGGACGTGTCGAATCCCAGCAGCAGATCGGCGTCGGGCGGCGGCGCGATGTCCTTCAATATGGCTTCGAGGTCACCCGGACCCCACTTCGCTGCTCAACCGCCTTTTTCGGTCAGGCGGGTTAAGCGTATGCGCTCGGTTTCGCTCATGATGCGTCGCTTTCTGCTCATCGGCCGCCGCGTCGGGCGGCGCGTTTCGGTCGAGTATAGCATGGGCGGCGAACGGCGACGCGCGTACCCGCCGGGCGAGCGTCGACCTGGGGCTGACGGTGGGATTCGCGCCCGCGGCGCCGAGACGCGACCCGGAAGCGAGCTTCGCAGAACCCGGCTCCGCCCCGGTTTCGCTCGTTCTGTCAAAACGGGCGAGTTTTGCTGGTCCTCGAATCAGGATAAAAGGTGCTGGCAAGCTCATGACCAGGTGCGATGCAAAACACCTTCAGCCGGCAGTTTCTTCAAAGGCGGAAAACCGCCGCAAAACTCGTCCGTTTTGACAGGGTGCCACTACGATGCCCGTCGCAGCCTCGGGGAACGCCGCCGCGGCGCTCGTAGCAGCCTCCGGGAACGCGGTCAGACCGCGTTGGTCTCGCCTTGTTCGCTAGCTTCGGCGGTGTTGCGGCGGTTGCGGCCGAGTGCCGCCTGCCCGGATGCCTTCCTTCGGCGCGAAACCTCGTAGTATCATGGGAGGCCGACAACAGGAGGAGACGCCCATGAGGATATTGACGATCAGCGCGCAGAAGCCGGACAGCACGGGCAGCGGCGTGTACCTGGCCCAGACCGTGCGCGCGTTTCGCGCCGCCGGCCACGAAGTCGCGGTGATCGCGGGTGTCGACGCGGACGACGATCCTGCGCTTGGCGAGGGCGTCCTGTTCCATCCGGTGCGCTATCGCACGCCCGACCTGCCGTTTCCCGTGTGCGGCATGAGCGATCAGATGCCGTACGCCTCCACGCGCTATCGCGATATGACACCGGATATGGTGGCACGCTTCGAAGCTGCGTTCTCGGCCGCCATCGCCGACGTGGCGCGTACGTTCGAACCCGACCTGGTGATCTGCCACCACCTGTACCTGGTTGCCGCGGTGACGGTGGAGGCGGGCTTGCCCTGCCCGGTGACGGCGGTGTGCCATTCCACCGACCTGCGCCAGATGCGCAGCCACGGCTTGGAGCGCGAGCGCATCGTGTCGGCTGTGCGCGCTCGATCTGGTGTTCTCGCTGCACGAAGCGCAGAAGCGCGAGATCGAGGACGTGTACGGCGTGCCCGCCGAGCGCATTCGGGTGGCGGGCACGGGCTACGATCGTACCGTGTTCCGCGAAGGATTGAACCCTCGTGCGGTCGATCGCGCCGAGGTTGCCTACGTGGGCAAGATCAGCCGCAAGAAAGGCGTGGAGAGCCTTCTTCGGTGCCTGGATCTTCTGCCCCTGCCGAAGGATCGGCTTGCAGTGCGCTTGGTAGGCGGCCATTCGACGGAGGACGATCTTGCGCGCATGCGCGCGCTTGCAAAGGAAGTGCGCTTTCCCGTGGAGTTCGCGGGCAAGGTGGATCAGGACGAGCTGGTGCGCACGTACCAGAGGGCGCACGTGTTCGTGCTTCCCTCGTTCTACGAGGGCTTGCCGCTCGTGGTGATCGAGGCGCTTGCCTGCGGGTGCCGGGTGGTGGTCACCGACCTGCCCGGCATTCGGGAATGGCTGGACGAATCGGTGCCCGGCGCGCCCGTGACGTACGTGCAGCCGCCTCGCATGGTCGGGGTCGACGAGCCGGCGCAGGAGGACCTTCCCGCGTTCGAGCAACGGCTGGCTCGCGCCATCGAGCGCAGCGCGCAGGAAGCGCTGCAGCCCGCGCGCTGCGAGGACGCTCCCGTCGACATGGCGCGCCTTTCGTGGAATGCGCTCGGAGCGCGCATGTTGGAGCTTGTCGCCGCGACGTCATTGCAGGTCGGTGCGGCGGCTCTCTGACGTGGGCGGGCAGTATATCAGGTACGGTATCGTGATCAGCGCCACGTCGCGGCGCTCTATCAGCTCGGACTCCAGAAGCAGCGTGGTCTGATTGTGCAGCGGCATCTGCCATGGTTTCGTCACCAGTTGGGGCATGACGATGGTGAGCGTCTCGTGCTTTTCCAGGAGCGCAAGCCGTGCATCGATGTGGTTGATGAGGACTTCCTGAACGTTGCGGTAGGGGGCTTTCTCGATGACGAGCGGCGCATCGACCCCCAGCCTTTGATAGTCGGCCTTGAATCGTCGCGTGGCGGCCGCGCTGACTTTCACGTGGTACACCTCGATGTCGTTGCTCAGGCTTCGCGCGTAGTTGAGCGTTTTGATGAACGGCCGGTTGACGGAGTAGGCGGGCACGACCACGTGGGTGCGGGGTATGTCCACCTGCAAAAGCGCACGGGCCTTCTCGTCGTCGTGGATGGCCAGGCTTTCCTTGACGTCGCGGTAGTGCCTGTTGATGACTGACATGACGGCGACGATGCAGCCGATGGCCACCAGCGAGATCCATGCCCCGGCGAAGAAGTTCGTGGTGATGATGACGACGAACACGCCTGCTGTGACAATCGCTCCGAAGCCGTTGATGCTGGCGCGACGAAGCCAGGGACCCGTGCGGTTGCGCCGCCAATGGACGACCATGCCGCCTTGGGCGATGGTGAACGACAGGAACACGCCGGCCGCGTACAGCGGGATGAGCATGTGCGTGTCCCCGGAGAACGCCAGCACCAAAACGATGGCGAATGCCGAGGCGAACAGGATGCCGTGCGTGTACACGAGCCGCGATCCCTTGTCGGCGAAGCGCTTCGGAAGGAATCCGTCGAGGGAGAGCAGGGACATGAGCTGCGGCAGGCCGTTGTAGGCGGTGTTGGCGGCTAGAAGCAGGATGAGCGCCGTGGCCGCTTGGATCACGTAGAACATGATGCTGTCCGCCCCGAACACGCTGGTGGCGATCTGCGCCACCACGGTCATCTCGGAAGACGGCGTGACCTGGCAGAGCATCGCGAGCAGGCACACGCCGCCGAAGATGACCAGCACCACGATTCCCAGCAGGTTCAAGGTCGCCTTGGCGTGCTGGCGCGCCGGAGCCGCGAAGTTCGGCACGCTGTTGCTGATGGCCTCGACGCCGGTGAGCGCGGAGCATCCCGAAGAGAACGCTCTCAACACGAGGAACAGCGTGAGGTCGCCCGTTGTTTGGGAGAGGGCCGCCGCCTGCTGAACCGGCGTGGTCAGGCCGAGGGCCGACTTGACCACGCCGGTCACGATCATGACCAGGACCGATGCAATAAAGAAATAGGTGGGCAGCCCGAACATCTTCGACGACTCGCGCAGGCCGCGCAGGTTCCCGATCGTCATGAGCACGACGAACGCCACGATCAGGGGGACTTTGAAAGGGGTTGCCGCGGGCAGGGCCGACGTGACGGCCGCCGCGCCCGAGCACGAGCTCACGGCGATGGTGAGCACGTAGCCCAGGATGAGGCCCGAAGCCGCCACGAGCGACGGGACGCGCCCCAGGTTCTCGCGCGCCACGCTGTAGGCGCCGCCGCCTTGAGGATAGGCGTCGATGACCTGGCGGTAGCACAGCACCAGCATGAACAGGAGCGCGATGATGGCTCCGGCCACGCCGAGCATGGGCGTGTAGCTTGCCAGGGCGAGCACGGGAACCAAGACCAGGAGGATTTCCTCGCAGGCGTAGGCGACCGACGAGATCGCGTCGCTCGAAAGGACCGGCAGGCCCCATACCACGCCGTATTTCTGCGACTCGATCTCCGAGCTTTTGAGCGGCTCGCCGATGAGCCGATACTTCAACGCGTTCGCGTTCAACATGACCCTCCTACCGGTTCGCCTCGGGACGTTGCGCTCGAGGCGGCGAAACCCCTCAGTTCGAGGTGATGACGGTCTACTCCTATTTCCCCGTACGGTCAAGATGCGAAACGGTGCGTGTGCGGCATCTTTTCGGCTGCGCACACGCCGTTCGCCGCGCAGTTCAGCGAGGCTTTTGAACTGGTTTTGCATACATTCCCCGTAAATCTTGAATAAAGGGGTTACCAAATCGCGGAAAACCGCATATACTTCCACCAGTCCTTTAAAAGCGGTACAGAGAGACCGACAAGGTAACAACTTAGCAGCGTTCACCCGAACAAGAACGCGCATGCTGTAAGCCTTTGTCTGTCGCGGAGGCTTTTTTCATGCCCTCGCGCAGACGCCGCCAACTCGGGGGCGACGCGGGTCGGCGCGAGCCGAAAAAGCGAAACCCGGCGGTGACCTGGTCCGTCTGTACGCACTCGACGAAAGAAAGGGTGTGTATGAACGACGTAAGCACGGTCAAGACCGTCTGCATGGATGCAGACGAAATCGAGCGGTCGCTGACGCGCATCGCGCATCAGATCCTCGAGACCAACAAGGGCGCGGACAACATCGCGCTCGTCGGCATCGTGACGCGGGGCGATCTGCTCGCGAAGCGCCTGGCCGAGAAGATCGAGCAGATCGAGGGTGCCAAGGTGCCGCTCGGAAAGCTCGACATCAGCTTCTATCGCGACGACTTCGCGACGCATCTCTCTCCCGAGGTGCATTCCACCGACATCTTCTTCGACCTCGACGGCAAGACCGTCGTGCTGGTGGACGACGTCCTGTACACGGGCCGCACCATCCGCGCCGCGCTCGACGCGCTCATGGACATCGGCCGCCCGGCTGCCGTGCAGCTGGCGGTGCTGGTCGATCGCGGGCACCGCGAGCTTCCCATCCGCGCTGACTTCGTGGGCAAGAACGTGCCTTCTTCCTCCGAGGAGAACGTGCGCTTGTTTCTGGAAGAGGCCGACGGCAAGTCCGAAGTAGAGATTCTTGAAATGGCTCCGGGCTCCCGCGCGGGTTCGGCACCGCTGGGGGGTGAATAGAGATGGGCTTCAACCACAAGCACCTGATCGACATCACGGAGTATTCCGCTGACGATATCATGACCGTCCTGGAGACGGCTGTCCGCTTCAAAGAGGTCAACGAGCGCCGTATCAAGCAGGTGCCCACGCTCAAGGGCGTGACCGTGGTCAACATGTTCAACGAACCGTCCACGCGCACGCGCTCCTCGTTCGAGATCGCCGAGAAGCGCCTTTCCGCCAACAGCTTAAACTTTGGCGGCAGCTCGACCTCGCTCGTGAAGGGCGAGAGCCTGGTGGACACGGTGGAAACGCTGTGCGCCTACAAGATCGACATGATCATCGTGCGCGACAAGCACGCCGGCGTGCCCCGCAAGATCGCCGACGTGTCCGGCGCCCACGTCATCGACGCCGGCGACGGCAAGCACCAGCATCCTACCCAGGCGCTTTTGGACCTGTACTCCATCTGGGAGAAGAAGGGCGACCTGAACGGCCTCAAGGTGGGCATCGTGGGCGACATCGGCCACTCCCGCGTGTGCGGCAGCCTGATCCCCGCGCTCAAGATCATGGGCTGCGAAGTGACCGTGGTGGCGCCGCGCACGCTCATGCCTGCCCGCCCCGACGTTCTGGGTGCCGACCATGTGACCACGAACCTCGACGAGGCGCTGCCCACCCTGGACGTGGTGTACATGCTGCGCATCCAGCGCGAACGCCTGGAGGGCGCGCCGTATCCCAGCCTGCGCGAGTATAACCAGCTGTTCGGCCTGACCCGCGAGCGCGAGCATCTGATGAGGCCCGATGCGCTCATCTGCCACCCCGGCCCCATCAACCGCGGCGTCGAGCTTGACAGCTACATGGCCGACCATCCGAACCGCTCGGTCATCCTCGACCAGGTCTACGCCGGAATACTCACCCGTATGGCTGAAATGTATCTTCTTCTCGGAGGGAGCGAAGATGGCTTTGCTGCTTAAGAACGCCCGTGTGATCGACCCGCAGGTGGGTCTGGACGAAACGGCCGACATCCTGGTCCGCGACGGCAAGATCGTCGAGGTGGGCCAAGGCCTGACCATGGAGAAGGGCGTCGAGCGCGACCTTTCCGGCAAGATCGTGGTTCCGGGCCTGGTGGACATGCACGTGCATCTGCGCGAGCCCGGCTTCGAGCAGAAGGAAGACATCGCTTCCGGAACGCGCGCGGCGGCTCACGGCGGCTTCACGGCGGTGTGCTGCATGCCCAACACCAAGCCCATTATCGACAACGCGCTGGGCGTGGAGTACGTCAAGTCGCGCGCAGCCGCAGTAGGCAAGTGCCGCGTGCACGTGTCGGGCTCTTGCAGCCAGGGGCTCAAGGGCGAGACGCTCTCCGAAATGGGCGACATGGTGGCTCATGGCGCGGTGGCCTTCACCGACGACGGCCGCGGCGTGCAGGATGCGGGCATGATGCGCCGCGTCATGGATTACGGCGCGATGTTCGACAAGGTCATCATGAGCCATTGCCAGGACGAAGACCTGGTGGGCGACGGTCAGGTGAACGAGGGCGTTGCCTCTACGCGCTTGGGCATGCTGGGTTGGCCGGCGGAAGGCGAGGAGCTGCAGATCTCCCGCGACATCGCGCTGTGCCGCCTGACGGGATGCCCGCTGCACATCCAGCACATCACCACGGCTCGCGGTCTTGACATGGTGCGCGCGGCGAAGGCCGAAGGCCTGCCCGTCACCTGCGAGGTCACGCCTCATCACCTGTTCTTGACCGAGGACGCCATCGGCGACGACTACAACACCTTCCTTAAGGTGAACCCGCCGCTGCGCACGGCCGATGACGCGGCCGCGCTCATCGAAGGCGTGAAGGACGGCTCCATCGACGCCATCGTAACCGACCATGCGCCGCATGCCGCATGGGAGAAGGACTGCGAGTTCGAGATTGCCATGTTCGGCATGACCGGCCTGGAAACCTCGCTTTCGCTGATGATCACGAACCTGGTGGCAACCGGCGCGATCGACTACGCGAAGCTCGTCGAAGTGATGGCCGTTAACCCGCGCGCCATCCTGCGCGTGGAGCCGGTCAAGATCGAGGCGGGCAGCACGGCCGACCTCACGGTGATCGATCCCGAGGCCGCCTGGACGGTCGAGGTCGACGGCTTCGTCTCGAAGGCGAAGAACTCCGGCTTCATCGGCGCCGAG